>VEQT01000072.1 GCA_018883065.1 Flavobacterium sp. | reverse complement strand
TTCCAAAAATATGTTTGCTACGAATGCGCGAATTATATAAATTCCAATACTGAAATTCCAATCCCGACGCTTCGGGACCAAGACTTCGGGACCTAAAACTCGATTATTTGATTTAGCAACACAGATTACTAAAATCTAAGAAATCACGAAGATTTTTTACATTAATTAAATTTTGACAATCTGTGTTCCAAAAAAAAAGGAGCGAAGCGACTCTGCGAGAGAAAAAAAAGTCTAAAGTCTAAAGTCTAAAGTCATAAAGTCCATCTAGAACATAACTCATAATTCATAACTCCAAACTCCCCCAAAAGTTTTTGGTATATTTTTAGAACCTACCACCCACAACCAATGGTTCGTCGCTTAGCCTAGATGCGGCTTGAGAACTGAGTTTTGCTCATTTGGTGAAGTGTAGTTAGGAAATAAAACGGTTGATTAATACAAACCCAGCGGTTGTTTTTCTTATTTAATCCAAAATGCTTCAGTTAGATAGAAAACAGTATCAATAAAATACAAAACTTCATTTCTTGTTAAAACATTTTCATCATGCAAATCTTCAAGAATAATACCTAATTTTTTATTTATATAATCATTGTTACGATTATTTTCAAAACCGTTTAGAGTTAAAAACTTTTTAACTTGATTCAAGTCAGTATTGGCAGTTATTGAAACATAGGATTGTTGAACAACGGCATATAAAATGTCATTGTCTTTTGTAAAACCAATTAAATTGTAGGCTGTATCTGGAAAGAAATAATTGTGAAGCACTAAATTATATAAGTAATCTTTCCAGGAATTGTAATAAATACTATCATTTAGTTTAAGTACATTTTCAGTGTCCTTCAAATATACTTTTTGTTCGGCACCTTCACTCACATATTGAGTAAGATCAATAGTTATCCAAAGATTTTTTTCAGAAATGTACTTCTCTAATCTCTTTGTTTCTTGTTTTTTGAAGTGCTTTTGGTCTTCAATGATTGCGCTTGTTTGCGCGCCATCGTTAAGGTAACCGGCAATTGATTGGATAATTGTTCCAAACCTAATTTGGCTCTTTCCTGAAATGATATTGTGTAGTTCATCTTTTAAGTGATTTTGCATCAACAAATATAAAAAAAACTTATAGAGTTGTTATGCCACTCTTAATAACTGCCAATACCGCCAACCGCCAACCCAAAACACACCCCCAGCCCCTCTCAAGAGGGGAGTTTTGTGTAGTATACTATGAACGGCTGTTTGCTGAAAGCTTTTAGCTGTTGGCTATTAGCCACGAATGCACGGATTATATAAATTCCAATACTGAAATTCCAATCCCGATGCTTCGGGAACAAAATGGATTAGTTGATTTAGCAACACAGATTTATAAAATTTGAGAAATAAATAAAATTTTTCAGATTATACACATTTCTTCAATCCGTGTTCCAAAATATGTTTGCCACGAATGCACGGATTATTTAAATTCCAATAAATAAATTCCAATCCCGACGCTTCGGGACCAAGACTTCGGGACCTAAAACTCGATTATTTGATTTAGCAACACAGATTACTAAAATCTAAGAAATCACGAAGATTTTTTACATTAATTACATTTTGACAATCTGTGTTCCAAAAAAAAAGGAGCGAAGCGACTCTGCGAGAGAAAAAAAAGTCTAAAGTCAAAAGTCTAAAGTCAAAAGTCGTAAAGTCTAAAGTCAAAAGTCGTAAAGTCTAAACACAGGATATAACTCCTAACTCCCTTATAGTTTTTAGTATACTTCAATACCTACCACCTAAACCCTACCACCCAACACCTCCAACCTCCACCCAACACCTAAACCCTACCACCTCATTTACCCTTTGTCGATATAAATTTGTAAGATAAAACATAAATAAAAAGTAAAAAAACGCATTTCATCGATAAAAAATGCTTTTTGTCGGCAAAAACTTTTTTTCTTTTCAAGTGCCTTACTATGTTTACACCGTGAAACTAGCCAATGGAACTTTTGGGCAACCAATTCCTGCAACTGGTAGATCAACAAACCCTAATCTATAACAGTATTAACTTAACCTAATTACTAAGAGACAGTCGTCGCCCCAAGCGATAAAAATTATTCCGGTACCTTTTTTGCCCCACATTAAATCTACCAATCATTATTTTTTAGGCAACAGCAGTTTTGGCTGTTGTTGCCACCCTGTCTCAAGGTTCCTCAAAAAACCGATGAAAACAAATCTTGACTTTCTGGACACAGGTTCACTCCTGTACATTTTGGTAGCAGTAGCTATTGTAGCGGTTGTACTTTGGTCGTTTTTACACGAAGCCATCAAACCCCTTTTTGCGGTTTTCAAAAAACCACCCACCCAACAACGAAGGGCGCCCAGTACCCGACACAAAAGTAATCCCATCTCGAGTTGGAAAGCCGAGCAATCGCCCCATTTTCAGATGAACGAAAGGCAGCTCAACAGCGGGATAAAAACCCAATAAAAACAACCCACAAAACGAGCTTGGCCAGATAGTGGCTTGCAAAACAACTTTTTTGACGCAGCTGTGTTGTACTGATTTGCCTTAAAATGTTGTTGGTCGATGAAACCCTACCGTTCATAGAATACCTATTTTCAAGGAAATGTTAAATAGTGTTTTTCAACGAGTTTTTAGGTTAGTTGTCTAAAAGTTTTGCAAGTACACGAATACCAAACCTAGCTTTGTGGCACAAATACACACTTAAATAAAACCCAAAATCTATTAAAAACAATTTAAAATTATGAAAACAACGATTACCCAAAATCTACTTTTTCGAACCCTTTCCCGCCTGCAGCGATCGTGCTGGCCGGCGGTATTTTTAGTACTATTCCTGCTGAGCGCGAGTAGCTCGTGGGGGCAGATTGAGCAGCGAGGCTCTACAGTGAAAACTTCTGGTAATGCAACTTCAGTTACATTAACAAAACCTACAGGGGTAGAAAATGGAGATTTATTAATACTAAATTTGGCGAAAAATAATTCAACTATTCCAACTTGTACCGGCTGGACGATTTTATCGAGCAGAATAATTTCGGGAAATGTTAACGGATACATTTTATATAAAATCGCGAATTGTAACGAAGCAGCTAACTACACTATTACTCTTGGATCAAGCACAGATTATGCTGTTGGAATAATGGCTTTTTCTGGCGTATCTACATTAAATCCATTTGATGTTAGTTCAACTACTATGAATTTGGCTTCAAATAATGCAACGGCTACTGCTATAGGAGTTACAACTGTAACTAACAATTCTGCAATTTTAATGTTAACTCAACTTGATAATAATAAAGGGTTAAGTGGATGGGCTGCCACTGCTCCAAGCTCATTAACTGAAATATTAGAACAACAACGAGATGGTTCGCAAGACTTAACAGTAGGTGCCGCTTTTGCAGTTAAAACGACTGCAGGTTCAACTGGTAATGGAACTTGCACAATTTCTTCCGCAGAGAATAGTGCGTCAATATTACTGGCATTGCGTCCCGGAAGTAATTTAACGGTTCCAACCAACGTAACAGCAACTTCAAGTTCATCAACTATTTGTTCGGGAAGTTCCGTTAACCTAACATCTTCTGCCACTTCAAATTCCAACACGGCTACTACACTTTTAAATGAAAATTTTAATGGTTCTGCAACCGGTTGGACTACCACTAATACTAGTTCAGGTGGAACGTCTGCAAATGCAGCATGGACGTTGAGACCTAATGGGTATAACAATGGTACATCATATGGCGCGACAATTAGTAGTAATGATGCAAGTCAATTCTACTTAACAGATAGTGATAAACAAGGAAGTGGTGGTACAACAGCTACTACATTAAAATCACCTGCGTTTAGTACTGTAGGCTTGAGTGCAGCTTCATTAACTTTTTATCAATATTACAGGGATTGGGATACTACTGACTCGGCTATTGTTGAGGTATCAACCAATAATACTAGCTGGACAACATTAGCAACATATACGGCTACAGATGGAGCCAATGATGCTTTTGCTCTAAAAACAATTAGTTTAAATTCATACCTAGGTCAGGCTACTGTATATATCCGATTTAAGTATACGGCTACTTACTCCTATTATTGGGCAATAGACAACGTTTCTGTTACCGGAACACTGACAACTCCTCCGGCGGCTACATTTGCTTGGACTTCTTCCCCAGCTGGTTATACTTCAGCGTTACAAAATCCAACAGGAGTTGCGCCAACCGCCACAACTACTTATACTGTAACAGCAACTAATAGTTATGGTTGTACCGCTACAGCGAATGTCTCGGTAAACGTAAACACTGTAACTGCAGGAGCTATAGGAACTTCACAAACGATTTGTAGTGGTGGCGATCCAGCAGCATTTACAAGTACTACAGCGGGTACAGGTTCGGGAACTATTACATATAGATGGGAGAGTTCAGTTAGTCCATTTAGCAGTTGGTCAACAGTTGCAGGACAAACAAATGCAACCTACAATGTTCCTTCTGGTCTAACAACTACTACGCAATACCGTCGCATTACGATTTCTACTTTAAATGGCGTAGCTTGTGAATCAGCTGCGACAGCAACTGTTCAGGTGACGGTACAAAGTGTACCAAACGCAGGTTCAATTGCATCGGCACAAACGATTTGTAGTGGTGGCGATCCAGCAGCATTTACAAGTGCAACAGCCGGAACAGGTTCTGGAACCATTACATACAGATGGGAATCAAATACCAACTTAACTACCCCAAGTTGGACATCTATTTCAAGCCAAAGTGGAGCAACCTATGATGTTCTCTCTGGTTTAACAACTACTACGCAATACCGTAGAATTACGATTTCTACTTTGAATTCTGTAGCTTGTGAATCAGCTGCGACAACACCTGTTCAGGTTACGGTACAAAGTTTACCAACCGCAGGTTCAATTGCATCGGCACAAACGATTTGTAGTGGTGGCGATCCTGTAGCATTTACAAGTACTACAGCGGGTACAGGTTCGGGAACCATTACATACAGATGGGAGAGATCTGTAAGTCCATTTAGCAGTTGGTCAACTGTTTCAGGAGAAACAAATGCAACCTACAATGTTCCATCTGGTTTAACAACTACTACTCAATACCGTAGAATTACGATTTCTACCTTAAATGGCGTAGCTTGTGAATCAGCTGCGACAGTGCCTGTTCAGGTGACGGTAAATCCAAACTTGCCTGCTAGCGTATCTATCGCTGCAAGTGCATCTACTATCTGTTCAGGAACTTCTGTGACTTTTACAGCTACACCAACCAATGGTGGAACTGCTCCTACATATCAGTGGAAATTGAATGGAAATAATGTTGGAACCAACAGTGCTACGTATACCAACAGTGCTTTAGCAAATGGAAATACTGTTAGCGTGCTAATGACTTCAAATGCTACACCTTGTTCAACTGGTTCGCCTGCGACTTCGAATGTGGTTACTATGACGGTAAACACTAGCCCAGACAATGCGTTTATTGCCTCAAACGTGGCTGCATTGTGTGGTGGTACAGCTACACTTTCCGCCACTACCAATGATGCAAATGTTGGCGTGCGTTGGTTTAATAGTTCAAATTCACCAGCCGGAACAGGATATTCACTTCAAGTAACAGCCGGAAATGGAACAATTTTAACCTATTACGCTCAAGCCTATAATCTAACAACGGGTTGTACGGCATTAAATAATACTGCCGTTCAAGTACTACCAATTAAGCAGTACAACGGATCAGGTAATTGGGAGATTGCAGCCAATTGGACATGCGCTACATTACCAAACGAAAATGATCAGGTAGTGATCCCTACAGGAAGTATAGTAACTATAGACTCAGCTAATGCTGTGGCCAACAAACTTACGGTAAACGGAAGTTTAACCTTAGGTTCTCTAACAATAAACAAAAGCATTACCGTTACCAATGAGGTAATTGTATCTGGCGGATCATTTGTAGTAAACTCAGGCAGTAATTTAGTGCAAAAAAATAATGTAACCAACTCTGGAAACATTACAGTATATCGTAACTCCAACTCCTTAAACCGTTTGGATTACACCTTGTGGAGTTCTCCTGTTTTGAATAGAAATTTATTTGGGTTTTCACCAGCTACAT
>VEQT01000038.1 GCA_018883065.1 Flavobacterium sp. | reverse complement strand
TCCCTGATGCACGTAAATTTTGGGTAAATCCTTCAGTGCAATATCTAAAAAAATACATTCAAGAAAATAATATTGATACTATTGTAACTTCTGGACCACCACATTCATTGCATTTAATTGGTTTGAAATTAAAACAAGAATTAGGAGTAAAGTGGTTTGCCGATTTTCGTGATCCTTGGACAACTATTGGGTACCACAAAGCCTTGAAATTATTGCCTTGGGCTCAACGCAAACACAAACGCTTAGAACAACAGGTTTTACAAATGGCCGATGCCATAATTGTAACCAGTGCCACGACTAAAACCGAGTTTGAAGCACTCACATCACGCCCTATTGAAGTAATTACCAACGGCTACGACATTGTCACTGAACCCAGTTTGCAGTTGGATGCCAAATTTAGTTTGGCCCATATCGGATCGCTTTTATCAGCTCGCAACCCGATTGTATTGTGGGAATCCTTAGCCGAATTGCTGCAAGAACTGCCCGATTTAGCACAGCATCTACAACTTAATTTGATAGGAACGACCAGCCAAGAAGTAAAAGATACGCTTGCTCATTATGGCCTCGCCAAGTATATACATGATTTTGGGTACGTGTCCCACCAAGAAGCGGTTCGATTTCAGAAAGAATCCCAACTGTTGTTGCTCATTGAAATTGACAGCCCCGATACCAAACTCATTTTGCCCGGTAAATTATTTGAATACTTGGTTTCTCGCAGACCCATTCTAGCCATGGGACCCGCAGGATCTGATTTTGCTTCGATTATTAGCGAAACCCAAACAGGAGCATTTTTTACCTACAATCAAAAAGCGGAAGTAAAAGCCTATATTCACGGTTGTTACTCCAACTATTTAGCTGGAAACTTGAATGTAAGTCCGCAAGGAATAGAAAAATATGCCCGTAAGAACTTAACCAAACAATTGGTCCAATTGTTGTCCAAATTATAAGCAGGCTATGGGAATTGTCATCAATCAATCCATTAAAAACACACTTGTAACCTATTTTGGCTTTGCCATTGGTGCGGTGAATGCCTTGTTTTTGTACACCCATTTTTTGGGTAAAAACCATTATGGAATTGTAGCCTTTTTGTTATCGGCTGCCAACATCATGATGCCGCTCATGGCGTTTGGTGTGCACAGTACACTCATTCGTTTTTATTCGCGTTGCCAAACTGAAGCCGAACGGGAAAAGTTCATGAACTTCATGCTGGTCATGCCATTGTTTCTTATTGTGCCCATCACAGCCATCACGTTTTTGGGTTATGACCAAATTGCCTTTTTCATCTTAAAAGAAAACCCGCAAGTAAAGCCCTTTTTGTGGCTGATTCCCGTAATTGGTATTTGCATGGGTTATTTTGAGATTTTTTATGCTTGGGTTAAGGTGCACATGCAATCGGTGTTTGGGAATTTCATTAGCGAAGTATTGGTTCGTGTGGTGATTCTGTGTTTGTTATTTGCTGTACATTGGGATTGGATAACCAAAAATCAGTTTATTTATGGTTTGTTTTTGGCCTATTTGCTACAACTCATTGCGATGAAAATCTTTGCTATGTCTGTGCACATGCCTAAACTCTCATTTAAAGTTCCGCAAAACATTAAGGAAATTGTGTTCTATTCGTCGTTTATCATTTTGTCGGGCAGTGTGGCGATGTTGCTCATGGATTTTGATAAAGTAATGATTCCCGCCTACGAAAACATCAGCAGCAATGCGTTGTATTCGGTGGCGATTTTTATTGCTACGGTGATTGCGGTGCCCAGTCGGGCGATGTTGCAAATTATTTATCCCATTACCGCTAAGTTAATGAGTGAAAACAAACTCAAAGAACTCAATGTGCTCTATAAAAAAAGCGCCATTACACTGCAAGTAATAGGTGGGTTGATGATGTTGGGTATCTTTTTGAACATCAAAATGCTCTACCAATTGATTCCAGGCGAATATTCAGGGGGAATTTTGGTGGTTTTTTTAATTGGACTTTCCAAGTTTTATGACGTGATCCTTGGGAACAACAACGCCATAATATTGAATACCAAATACTACAAATGGGTTCTAACCTTTGGCTTGTTGTTGGTGTTTTTGATGGTGGGACTTAATATGCTTTTCATCCCGCTTTACGGCATTGTTGGGGCTGCCTTGGCTACCTTGATTTCAGTGTTTATTTACAACACCATCAAATTGGTTTTTGTGGTAAAAAAAATGAAGTTATTTCCCTTTACAGTCAATACGTTGAAATCATTTGCCATCATCACTGGCGTGTTTTTTGCTTTCTATTTTTGGGATTTTGACTTTTATCCCCTTGTAAGCATTGCCTTCAAATCTATTTTGATAACGCTGGTGTATGGCCTGCTCAACTACAAACTCAAGATTTCTGAAGATATCAATGAGGTGGCAAACACCCTTTTTAAGAAATTAGGTTTATAGTTTATCTTTCAGGTACTTGCCCGTAATGGATTTTGGATTTTTCACAACCTCTTCTGGGGTGCCTGCAGCCAATAAATAACCACCTTCTTCACCGCCCACAGGGCCTAGATCAATAATGTAATCGGCACATTTAATTAAATCCAAGTTGTGCTCAATTACGAGTATGGAATGTCCTTTATCAATCAAGGCATCAAACGAAGCTTTGAGTTTGTTGATGTCGTGAAAATGCAAACCGGTGGTGGGTTCATCAAACACAAAAAGGGCTTTTTCTTTGGTGCTTCCTTTCACCAAAAACGAGGCCAATTTGATGCGTTGGGCTTCGCCACCCGACAGCGTAGACGAGGATTGTCCCAGTTGTACATAGCCTAAACCTACGTCTTGCAAGGGTTGTAGTTTTTGTACAATCTTTGTTTGTTTGTGTGTGTTAAAGAAAGCGATAGCTTCATCAACTGTACTCGTGAGTATATCATCGATATTTTTGCCTTCAAACTGTACGTCAAGCACTTCTTTTTTGAATCGTTTGCCGTGGCAGGCTTCACAAGGTAAATGCACATCGGCCATGAAGACCATTTCTACGTTTATTACACCTTCGCCTTTGCAACTGTCGCAGCGTCCGCCATCAACATTAAAGGAGAAATGTTTGGCTTGAAAGCCGTTGAGCTTGGAACGTTTTTCTTTGGCAAATAAATCACGAATGTCATCATAGGCCTTGATATACGTAACCGGATTCGAACGCGAACTACGCCCAATGGGGTTTTGATCTACGTATTCGATGTGGTGCACTTTATGATAAAATCCTTGTAAATCGGTAAATTGACCTGCCTTTTCGCCCATGCCTTCTATCTTCTTTTGCAGGGCCGGAAACAATATTTTCTTCACCAAGGTACTTTTTCCGCTGCCTGAAACACCCGTAATCACGGTGAGTACTTCCAAAGGGAAACGTACATCAATGTTTTTGAGGTTGTGTTCGCGTGCGCCAAGAATATCAATATAGGAGTTCCAAGCCCGGCGTTTTTTGGGTACTTCGATGGCTAATTTGCCTTTCAAATACTGTGCAGTCAAGGAGTTGGCTTGCAGGATTTCAGCAAAATTACCTTGCGCGACCAATTCACCTCCAAAAGAGCCCGCTTCGGGTCCAATGTCGATAATGTGATCGGCGGCTTTCATGATGTCTTCGTCGTGTTCAACCACAATTACGGTATTGCCCAAATCGCGCAAGGCCAAGAGCACTTGAATCAATTGTTCTGAATCTTTAGGGTGTAAACCAATGCTCGGTTCATCCAGAATATACATCGAACCTACCAAACTACTGCCCAAAGAGGTGGCCAAGTTGATGCGCTGGGATTCACCGCCCGACAAGGTAGCAGAGTTACGATTGAGAGTAAGGTAGGGAAGGCCCACGTTGAGTAAAAATTGTAAACGATTGGTAATTTCAACCAATAATCGTTTGGCCACTTGAGCGTCATAGGGACTTAGTTGCAGATTTTTGAAGAATTCGACTACTTGATCGATGGGCATCTCAACCAAATCGACCAGGGTTTTATCTTGAATTTTTACATACAAAGCTTCTGGACGAAGGCGTTTGCCTTTGCAGGCATGGCATTTGGTTTTGCCACGGTAGCGCGACAACATCACCCGGTTTTGAATTTTGTAATTTTTCTCTTCGAGTTCTTTAAAGAATTCGTGTAAACCCTGAAAGTGACTGTTTCCGTTCCAGACTAAATCTTTTTGATTATCGGTTAATTCAAAATAAGGTTTGTGAATAGGAAAATCAAATTTATAGGCCGTATTGACCAACTGGTCGCGATACCAGCCCATACTTTCGCCACGCCAAGGATAAATCGCATTTTCGTAGACGGACAAAGCAGTATTGGGAATTACTAAATCTTCGTCAATGCCAATAATGCTGCCGTAGCCTTCACAAACTGGACAAGCCCCATAGGGATTATTAAAGCTAAATAAATGCACATTGGGCTCAATAAATTCAAGTCCATCCAACTCAAATGCATTGTTGAATTGATGTCTTTTTTCGACAGAAACGGCTTGCAAAACACAGGCCCCTTTTCCTTCAAAAAAGGCGGTTTGCACGGCGTCGGCCAAGCGGTTGTAAAAACCTTCATCGTCTTTCACAACTATTCGGTCTACAATAAGGTATAAATCAGCCAGTTTAAAAGCAATTTCAGGCAACTCATCCAAACGCATGGTTTCGCCTTGGTACAAGATACGCGCGTAGCCTTGTTGCAATAATACGTTGAGTTTATCTTCAATTTTTCGGCCCTCTTCCAATTGTAAAGGCGCCAAAAGCAACCATCGACTGTCTATTTCAAAAGTTTTTACCGTTGCAATCACATCGGCCACCGTGTCTTTTTTTACTTCTTGTCCTGAAATAGGGGAGAAGGTTTTTCCAATGCGGGCATAGAGTAATTTAAGGTAATCGTAGATTTCGGTTGAAGTACCAACGGTAGAGCGCGCATTGGTGGTATTTACTTTTTGTTCAATGGCAATCGCAGGTGCAATACCTTTGATATATTCCACTTTGGGTTTGTCTAATCGACCCAAAAATTGGCGTGCATACGAAGACAAACTTTCTACATAGCGCCGTTGTCCTTCGGCATACAAGGTATCAAATGCCAAAGATGATTTTCCAGATCCTGAAAGCCCTGTAATGACAACTAATTTATTGCGTGGAATGGCTACATCTACGTTCTTTAAATTGTGTACTTGTGCCCCTTTGATAAGGATATGCGTTTTTGGGTTTGGATCTGAAAGTTCGACTTTTTTCATATGAAAACGGCCCTTTTAATGGGGTTTGCAAATATAGAAAAAGCAGCGTGCATTTCAGGTAAAGAGCTGTTTAGAAAAGACGCTAATTTATACTTGTATAGTTTTTATATACAACACAAAAATTTTTGTACTTCTCTCTTGTCTTACATTTGATAAACTAAATAAACAGCTATGAAAAAAACACTACTATCAAGTCTACTTCTTTTATCGGCTTTTGGATGGGCGCAAAATGGTCCAATCACTTTCGAACCGGGTGAGCAAGGTGCTGGCTGGGTATGGAAAGTATTCGAAAACGGAACAAATGCTCCATTAGAATTTGTGAGCAACCCTTCAGCTTCCGGAATAAATACTTCAGCAACGGTAGCCAAAATGACAACTTTAGCAACTGGCGCGCCATTTGCTGGTGTTGAAAACCAACATCCGGGCTCTCAACCATCTGGACCATCCGCATTTGGACCATATGTAATTACTGCTGAAAACTGTACTGTGCGAATCAAAGTATACAAATCTGTTATAAGTGATGTGGGAATCAAATTTGCTACAGCTACCAATGCTTCGACGGGTGAAATTAAAATTGCGAATACCTTAATTAACCAATGGGAAGAACTGGTTTTTGATTTTTCAAGCCGAATTGGACAAAACAACGACCAAATTATTATTTTCCCTGATTTTCAAGCTAGAACTTCGGATAACGTATGTTACTTTGATGAAATTTCATTTGGTCCTGAAATCATTAAGCCTGTTTTGCCATTGGATTTTGAGGTAGCTGGACTGGATTATATTTTCAGCAATTTTGGCAACACGGATACTTCTGTACTTTCTAATCCCTTTCCCGTTGGGATTAATACCTCAGCCAACGCAGCTATTTTGATTAAAAACAATGGTCCTGAATGGTCGGGTTCTTTTATTGAATTGGGAAGTGCAATTAATTTTACAACAACACAAACCATGAAAATGAAGGTGTTTGCACCGCAAGCAGGACTTATTGTGAAATTAAAATTAGAAAACCTCAGTAATCCGGCTTTTAATATCGAAGTGGATGCTACCACAACCGTGGCCAATGCTTGGGAAGAATTGTCCTTTACATTCAATGGAATAAATACGGCTAACAATTACAAAAGAGTAGTTGTGTTTTTCAATTTTGGAGTTGTAGGTACGGGAGAATATTATTTATTTGATGATATTCAATTGGACAATACATTCAGCACCCCTGACTTCAATTCGGGAGAAATAAGCATTTTACCCAATCCGGTTCTTGATCAGGTAACCGTACGTATGAATCAGCCATTTGAAAAGTTGACGGTATTATCAACCTTGGGGCAAATTGTATTTGAACAAGCTACGCAAGGAGTAGAATCTCAACTTTCTCTTACTCATTTGTCAAAGGGAATGTATGTATTGGCTGTTCAAACCACCGATGGTAAACAACACATATCCAAGTTGATTAAACAATAAACAATAACTAGACCAAACCGGTTTAAGAAAAGCACGTTTTGTTGAACGTGCTTTTTTGTTTTATAGAATAAACTAATCGCTAAACAAAATCAAATCTAACATTCGATTTTCATGTATAGCTTTACAAAAACGCAAACGAAATAGTGTACTACAACACTACCACAACAAGTATTCGGTTCAGGCAATCTGTTTTCACAGCTAAACAGCTGTTAAATTATAGATAGGAGTTTGATTTTCAATAAGTTTTACTTTTATTTGCTCCGTGGTTTTGCAAATATTTGTTGTATAGTTTTTATATAGTCAATTCCCACTACAACGTTTGCAATCGTGTTGTATATTTGAACAAATCAAAAAAATCAATAAAATGAAAAAAACTTTACAATTAGTAGCCGTTTTGTTTTTTGCCTTAACAGGTTCACAAAATGGAATTGCGCAAAACTCTGTTTCTGTAAACGGAGGCGCTACATGGTTAGGGTATGCAAATGTGTTTTTAACAGATGGATCTACTTTTCAATTTGGAAGCCAATGGGGAGTAGCCGATTTAAAGTCTGTTGTTAATGTTGCGTCAAACACAGTTACCCTTTATCCAAATTTCAACACCTACAATGCGGCCGATCCATATTGGGCTAATGGGGCAGTAGGTAATAAAGTATTTGAAGCCAACACCTTTGTTGAAAACAATGCATTGGCTGGTCAAGTGCTTACTTTCTCTGGAAATGTTGTTAGCAATACCTTGAACTCTGCTTATACAGCAGTTGCGTTCATTAAAGGATTGAATCCAGCTACGGGATACAGTACAGATGTATTTGTTTCTGCTCCTTTGGTTGCTGGACAACCATTTAGTATTACGACTGACGCAGCAATTCCTGCAGGTTTAGTTGTTCAGTACGGTTTTACAGTAAAAGGTTTAAACGCCAATCCTGCACAAGAAGCTGCTTTGGGCAATGTGGTTGTTTCAAGTAATGCAGTGGTTCCTACTGAGCCAATGACTGCTGCTCCAACTCCTACACGTGCTGCAGCCAATGTAATTTCAATGTTTAGTAATGCATACACAAATGTACCTGTTGACACGTGGAGAACAGATTGGTCAAATGCTACATTAACAGATTTACAAATTCAAGGTAACGACACCAAAAAATATTCTGCATTGAGCTTTGTTGGAGTAGAAGCTACCACAAACCCAATCAATGCTTCAAGCATGACTACTTTTCATGTGGATGCTTGGACGCCAAACATGACGGCCTTCCGCGTAAAACTAGTTGATTTTGGTGCGAACGGTGTGTTTGCTGGAGGTGATGATGTAGAGCATGAATTGATTTTTACGCCTGCTCTTAATGGGTGGAACTCTTTTGAAATTCCGTTGGCTGATTTTGCAGGTTTAACAACAAGAGGCCATATTGCACAATTGATTTTCTCTGGATTGCCTGATGCTGCCGGTATCGTATTCATCGATAATGTATATTTCCATAATGTAGCTGTCGTGAATCCAAATCAGCCAATGACGGCTGCGCCAACCCCAACACGTCCTGCAAATACAGTTATTTCTATGTTTAGTAATGCCTATACCAATGTTCCAGTTGATACATGGAGAACGGTTTGGTCAAATGCTACTTTAACTGACTTACAAATTGAAGGTAACGATACCAAAAAATATTCAGCTTTAGATTTCGTTGGTATTGAAACAGTTAACAACCAAATCAATGCCACTCCAATGCAGTATTTCCACATTGATGCTTGGACACCAAACATGACTACTTTCCGCGTAAAATTAGTTGATTTTGGAGCAAATGGAGTATACCAAGGTGTGCCAAATGATGACGTAGAATTTGAATTGTCGTACACG
The DNA here is from genome assembly GCA_018883065.1 of Flavobacterium sp. GTDB lineage: Bacteria > Bacteroidota > Bacteroidia > Flavobacteriales > Flavobacteriaceae > Flavobacterium. Next base: position 18,054 of record VEQT01000038.1, on the reverse strand, counting down.
CCTGTGTTAAGCCAATGGAATAGCTATGATATTCCTTTGTCAGCATTTACTGGTTTAACAAATCGTGCGCACATTGCTCAATTGATTCTGTCTGGTAACCCACCAGCTGCTGGCACTGTTTTTATTGATAATGTATATTTTAGTAATGCACCATTGGCTACATCTTCATTCAATGTAGCAGAAGTGAAAATGTATCCAAATCCAGCATCAGATATCGTTACAATTTCAGCTGTAAATGCTATTGATTCGGTTTCTATCTATTCTGTTTTGGGACAAGAAATCAAACACGTTCAATCCAATACAAATGCAGTATCGGTTGATGTGTCTGATTTACAATCTGGAATTTATGTTGTAAAAGTAACTTCATCAGGAGTTACAGCAACTTCAAGATTGCTTAAAAAATAATACAACACCATAGAAGTAGAACTAAAAGCACGTTTGTAAGAGCGTGCTTTTTTTCTACAATTTTATATTTACACTCGCAACTAGTACACTTTGTCCATGAAAGTTAATCATGTAAATCCATTTATCTTATACGCCTGCCTTTGGTTGTTTTCACACACCATGCTTGCGCAAGAGTTACCGCCAATTGTAAAGTATAGTCCAACTAACTATAATGCGGGTAATCAAAATTGGATGATTGCACAAGACCTCAATCATTACCTTTTTTTTGCAAATAATGAAGGTTTATTAGAATTCAATGGGTCAAATTGGACGTTGTATCCATCGCCCAACGAAACGATTGTTCGTTCGGTAAAAGTAATTGACAATAAAGTATACACCGGATGTTATATGGAATTTGGATATTGGAATCGCCAAGCCAACGGAAGATTACAGTATACCTCATTATCCCAAAAAATTAAAAATAAAATTCTCGATGACGAGCAATTTTGGAACATCATCAATGTTGATCAATGGGTATTGTTTCAGTCGTTAAACCGAATATATATTTACGATACCAAAACCAAAAAGTTTAAAATTGTTGCCGGAAAATCAATCATCACCAAAGCTTTTAAAACCAGTTCATCGGTTTACTTTCAGTCTTTGAATGAGGGTTTATTTGAAATTGAAAATGGAATCCCCAAGTTAATTTCAAATCATCCTGTCCTTCAGACGAATAAGATCAGTAATTTGGTTGCTACAGATACGGGGTTGTTGATTTTAACCCAGGTAAATGGTTTTTATAAACTAGTTGGTCAGACTCTAACCAAATTTCAAACTGAGGCCGATGCTCAGTTTCAAGCCAATAGCATTTACAGTAGTGTGCAATTGGCAGACGGAAATTATGCCATTGGTACGGTGTCAAATGGTATTTATATCTTGACTAACGCAGGAAAAGTAAAATACCACATCACGCAAAATAGAGGGTTAAGTAACAATACTGCTCTCTCCATGTTTGAAGATGCCGATAGAAACTTATGGGTTGGACTCGATAATGGCATTAATTGCATTAATTTGCAATCGCCGGTTAAAAGTTTTACAGATGACACGGGTATATTAGGTACCGTTTACACCTCTAAGTTGGTTCAAGGTAAATTATACATTGGTACAAACCAAGGATTGTTTTGTAAAAACTACAATTCCAATGAACAATTTCAATTTATTAACGGAACCAAAGGCCAAGTTTGGTCCTTATTTGTGTACGATAATACCTTGTTTTGCGGCCATGATTCGGGTACATTCATTGTTCATGGAGCATCAGCAGAGCACCTATTTTCACAGTCGGGTACATGGAAATTTGAGCCCATTCAAGGCACGAATTCACTTTTGTTGCAAGGCAATTACTATGGGATTTCGGTATTACACAAAATCAACAACAAGTGGGTATTTCGAAACAAAATAAAGGGATTTGATTACTCAGCTAAATATTTTGAATTAACGCCAAGTCTTGAGGCCTATATAAGCCATGAGTACAAAGGGGTTTTTCGTTTACAACTGGATTCTTCATTGCAAAGAGCCACTTCATTTTACACCTATGCCTCACCAACAAAAGGGAAAAATGCATGCTTAACCCAGTTTAATAATTCCATTTATTATGCTTATAAAGACGGTATTTTTAAGCTTAATCCGCGCAACAAACAATTTACCAAAGACAAGCAATTGAGTGCAGTGTTTGAAAAGGATGAGTTTACTTCTGGTAACATGATTATAGATCAATCCAATAAAATTTGGCTTTTTTCTAAAAACTACATTCATTATTTTACACTAAATAAACTGAGTTACAACCTCAAGCAAAATGCCATTCCTATCCCTTCGTCGCTCACTAATTCAATGTCGGGATACGAAAATATTACTCAGTTGTATAATGGCGTTTATTTAATTGGAACTACCGATGGTTATTATACCATAAACATTAACGACTTGAGTTTTAAAAATTACCGCATTTCAATAGCTAATGTTTCCATCAATCAATTGAATGAGAACAGTATTAATTGTTCAATTGCAACCGAAGGCGAGTTCAAGGCCAAGGAAAACAATATCACCTTTACTTATACAGTCCCAGAATACAACAAATACATCAATGCAGAGTACCAATATGCCCTTGAAGGAATTCAAGACCAATGGAGTGAATGGAGTGCAAAACCAACTGTAAGTTTTAAAAATCTTACACCCGGCGAATACGTTTTTAAGGTTCGTGCAAAAATTGCCAATTCAACGCCTGATAATACGGCAATGTATAGCTTTACGATTTCAAAACCATGGTATGCTACTAATTTAGCTGTACTTATCTATTTGATCATGGCCATTGTAATTGCGCACTTTATAAACAGAGCGTATCAAAAGTATTACCAAAAGCAACGAGAAAAACTCATAGAAGAAAACAATTTGCTGCTTGAAATCAAAGAGCTCGAAAACGAACAGCAGCTCATGAAGTTGCGCAACGAACAGCTTTCACAAGATGTGGACAACAAGAGTAGAGAATTGGCTGTCTCAACCATGAGTTTGATTAAGAAAAATGAGCTTTTAGCAGTGATTAAAGAAGATTTAAAGAAAACCTCTGAAGAGGGCAGCCGCAGCATTAAATCGGTGATATCAACCATTTCTAAAAATATTTCTGAAGAAGACACTTGGAATGTGTTTAAAGAGGCATTTGATACTGCAGATAAAGATTTTTTAAAGAAAGTAAAACAAGCGCATGCCTCGCTTACGCCAAATGATTTGAGACTTTGTGCCTATCTGAGATTGAATTTATCCTCTAAAGAAATAGCTCCATTGTTGAACATTTCGGTTCGAAGCATAGAGATAAAACGATATCGTTTGCGCAAAAAAATGGAATTACCACATGAACAAGGTTTGGTGGAATATATCTTGTCTATATAGGTAGATTAGTATAAACTATACACTACCACAACATTATTCAAAAGTGAAGGGTATAGCTTGATGTAAATAGGGATTAATTTTATCACAAAAGGATTGAAAAACAAGCAATAGATGAAGTTTAAAGCATCGAATTCTTGTATAGGAATAAAAATAACAGCTGTATGTTTTTTGTTGAGGTTGGATATCATTACCCGCGCAAAAAACTATACTACTTTTAAAATTCACAAATTAATTAAAACATGAACTCAAAATTTTTATTGTATGTTGTTCTGCTGATTTCGGCTTTGGGTTACTCCCAAAACTTTGACGTAGGTGGAACAGTAAAAGATGCCGATTCTGGTATTGGCATTCCTAGTGTTAATGTAGTTTCATCTACAGGTAAATCGGCCAGTACCGATTTAAATGGAAAATTTATGTTGAAAGACCTTCCTGCAGGGTCTACTCTTACTTTTTCGTATTTAGGGTACAAAGAGTCTAGTGTAAAAGTTACCAAAACAAATGAATCGCTTACTGTTTCGCTTAAGTCGGATGTGCAGTCCTTGGAACAGGTAGTTGTTATTGGTTATGGTTCACAAAAAAAGAAAGACATTACCGGAGCCGTTGGCTTGGTAGATTCCAAAACCATCGACAAACTTAAACCAATAAAAATTGAACAAGCCCTTACAGGAACTTTAGCCGGTGTTACTGTAACTTCTCAATCGGGTGCCCCAGGAGCAGGTTTGGATATTCGTATACGTGGTGTGCAAAGTAATTTAGATAATTCACCTTTATATATTGTAGACGGAAATATTTCCGATCCAAGTATATTAAACCCAAGTGATATCGAATCAATTACGGTTTTAAAAGATGCTCAAGCAGCCATTTATGGTGTTCGTGGTGCAAATGGGGTTGTGATTATAAAAACCAAAATGGGTAAGCGAAACTCGAAAACCACATTTAGCTACAATTCCTACACGGGTTCGCAAAGTACAACTAAGAAATTATCTTTATTGAATGCTACAGAATATGCGTTACTTTTAAATGAGAGTTATGCCAACGGAGGAAGACCTTTGCCTTACCCCAATGTAAATGGAATAGGTTCCGGAACCGATTGGCAAAATGAAGTATTTGACTCCGCTGCACCCATGCAAAGTCACGACATTAGTGTGTCTGGCGGTTCTGAAAAAATCAATTATGCATTAAGTGGATCTGATTTGACACAAAGCGGAATTGTTGGTTCTGATAAATCAGGTTTTAAACGAAATACGTTAATGATGTCAATCAACGCTGATTTGAATGACAAATTAAAGTTGCAAACAACGGTAAATTACGTATTCGTAAACCGTAAATCATTAAACGAAAACGGATTAGGTTCGGTTTTGTTTAATGCTGTGAATACGCCAGCAACCTTAAGTCCTAGAGATGTAAACGGCAACTTTACTTTGGTGCCAAGTACTCCTGGTTTTGGAATAGAGGTAATTAACCCATTGGCTCAAATAGACAATACCTACAACGACTACAACGGTAAACGAATAAGTGGTGTGAGTACTTTAGATTATGCCTTTTTAAAAGACTTCAGCCTTACTACACGAATAGGTGCCAATACCTTTAATTCTGAAGGGAAGACATTCAATAAAATTGTAAACTATGGTGGTAAAGTATTTGATGTAACCCGAAGTTCGGTAAACCAAAATGCGATCAACGACAACAGTTATGTGTTTGATATGTACTTAACATACAAAAAAGTGTTCCTTGACAACCACAATGTAACGGCAGTGTTGGGAACGTCAAACTCAAAAGTTTGGGGGAACGGATTATTTGCAACAGGATATGATATACCTAATAATTCATGGGATTTCGCCGACATCAGTTTGGCAACTGGTGCTACAACTACTCGCGACGTAGGTTCCTATACGTATGATGACCGTTTGAATTCTTATTTTTTACGTATGCAATATGATTACAGCGGAAAATACTTGTTTTCTGGGATGTTGCGTCGTGACTCATCTACTAAATTTGGACCTGATAATGCAGTGGCCTATTTTCCTTCAGCAACCGCTGGGTGGATTGCTTCAAAAGAAGGTTTTATGGATGATTTTAAAGCCATCAATTTTATGAAAGTTCGCGCCAGTTATGGTGTGCTGGGGAATGACAAAATTCCATCCAATGGCTATGTAGGATATTTAAATGGGGAAGGAGTCTATGTGTTTGATAATACCATTACCACTGGTGTTGCTATTGGCGCTTTGGCTAATCCTGGTTTAAAATGGGAAAATGCCCGTAAATTTGACGTGGGAGTTGATCTGAAATTCTTAAGCAACAAATTAGACGTAACTTACGACTATTTTATTGAAACACGTGAAGACCTTTTAATTGCTGGATTACCTGTTTCTGGTATTACTGGAGTAGGCGGGCCTGGAGGGTATCCACCAACAGTAAATGCAGGATCTACTCGCAACGTGGGACATGAGTTGTCTATGGGTTGGAACCAAAAAATTGGCAATGACTTTTCGTTTAGTGTCAATTATAACGTGACGACTATTGCCAACAAAGTGACCAATGTAAACAACGGAACTGGTGTGTTGCAAAGTGGATCATTTGGTGTAGGTCAACAGCCTATTGCTCGCATGGAGAAAGGATATTCGATTGGGTATTTCTACGGACTACAAACCGACGGAATTTTCCAAAATCAAGCCGAAGTTGATGCGCATCCCTCTCAACTTGCATTGGGTGCAGTGGCACAACCCGGAGACATTCGATACAAAGATGTGAATGGCGACGGTGTAATTAATTTAAATGACCGTACCAAAGTGGGAAGTCCTTTGGCTGATTATACTATGGGATTCAATGTGAGTATGAACTACAAGAACTTTGATTTCGCAGCTTATTCCTATGCTTCATTAGGAAACGATATGGTTCGTAACTACGAGCGTTCGGTTTCGGATCTGAACAAGATGAATTATAACCTGGGCCGCTGGACAGGAGAAGGCACAAGTAATGCAGTCCCACGGGTTACTACAGAGGCCACAACCAATAATTTATTCTCTGATTATTTTGTAGAGGATGCTTCTTTTTGGCGTATCCAAAACATACAATTGGGCTACACACTTGCCAATTCAGTTACGCAACAAGTAGGTATCACAAAATTGCGTTTATATACGAGCATGTTAAATCCATTTACATTTACGAAATACCGTGGATTTGATCCAACCGGTTCAAATGGAGCTGCCATTGGCGGAGGTATTGATTATGGATTTTATCCATCGCCTAAAGTGTTTATTTTAGGTCTTAACCTTAACTTTTAATCCCATTTACGATGAAAAAATACAGTATATATTCATTAGTAGTACTTGCAGTAAGTGCAGTATTGGCTTTGTCCTGTTCGGATGAATTTGTAGACAGAAAAGCGCCTTATTCTATTGATTCCGAGAATTATTTCAATTCTGAATCCGATTACAATCAAGCATTAATAGGTGCCTATGATATGTTGCATTCTACCTATTTGAATGTAATGATGGGCGAAATTGCTTCAGATAATACCGCTTCAGGAGGTGAAAGCGCCATTGATGTTATTGGTATTCAGCAAATAGACGATATGATTCACACCGAAGCCAATCCCCAATTAAAAAACCTATGGGACTGGATGTTTGCAGGCGTACAACGTTGCAACTACATTTTGGAGTTCAAAGACAAAACCGATTTTACCAACAAACCACAAGTGTTGGCAGAAACTCGTTTCTTGCGTGCCTACTACCATTTTGAATTGGTAAAATGGTTTGGTGGAATTCCGTTAAATGGTGACAAACGTTTTTCTACCGAAGACGTAACTCGAGTACCGCGTGCCTCTGTTCAAGAAGTTTACGCCAGCATTGAAGCCGATTTAGTTTATGCCGTTGCCAATTTAAAAACCAAGGCTGAAAATCCAATCAAAGGAAGAGCTACCAAAGGAGCTGCTCAGGCCTTGTTGGGAAAAGTCTATTTGTATCAAGAAAAGTATGTAGACGCAGCCAATGTTTTAGAAGACTTAATTTCATCAGGCAGTTACAGTTTAGTTTCCGATTACAATTCAATTTTTGAAAATAACGGAGAAAACAACAACGAGTCTGTTTTTGAAGTACAGTATACCGACCAAGAAGGTGCTAGTTTTGATTGTTTACAATGTAGCGAAGGAAATGTGGCGGTAGGATTTAACGGAATTCGTAATTATTCAGGTCCATTGTTTGAGTCGGGTTACAGCTTTAATGTTCCGCGTCAAGAAGTGGTTGATGCATTTGAGTTGGGTGACCGACGTAAAGATGTAGCTATTCTTGATATTGTATCATGGGCTGCTGCAAATAATGCGTCATATGGTGTTGGATATAAGCATACAGGTTATTTTAATAGAAAATACATCCCAAGAGCAGGAGATGCAAACATTGGCGATCAAAATTTAACCAATCCTAACAATTACCGAGCGATTCGTTATGCCGATGTATTGTTAATGGCAGCAGAAGCACTTAATAGAGGAGGTATTGATGATGCCAAAGCGCGAACCTATCTAAACGAAGTGCGCAGAAGAGCATTTGGTGATTTAAATCACGATACACCAACAGTTACTGGAACTAATCTTACAGAGTTAATTCTTGCTGAACGTCGTGTAGAATTAGTGGGTGAGGGGCATCGATTCTTTGATTTGGTTCGCACCGGAAAGGCCGCAGCTGAGATTGAAGGTTTTAGTGCTGGAAAAAATGAACTGTTTCCATTGCCTATAGAAGAAATTCAATTTTCAAATGGAAATTGGCAACAAAATCCTGGTTATTAATTCCTGATTTAGTTCTATCTAACTAATAAATAAATAAAATGAAAAAAATATTTCTAACAATTATTACACTTGGACTCTTTACCAATTGTACCCTTGATAACAAGGACATAGATTTAGACGCCATTAATGCGCCACAAAATATTTCGGCCTTAATCACCATTGCTCAAGACAACTCTGGTAAAGTAACAATTACACCAAGAGGAGAGGGCGTTTCCCAATATGAGGTGTATTTTGGCGACACAACTACTGAGCCTGCTCAGGTTGCTCCAGGCCAATCGGTTTTGCATACCTATGCCTCTGAGGATACTTTTACTTTAAAAATCATTGGGATTTCTTTAAACGGAAAACGTACCGAAGTGAATCAAGATGTAACAATCTCTTTTTTGCCACCTACCAATTTGGTCGCCAATATTGTTAAAAATGATCTTACAGTAACCGTGACTGCAACGGCAGATTTGGAAACCTACTTTGAAGTTTATTTTGGTGATGTGGCGAATGAAACGCCGGTGTTATTTAACGAAGGAGAAACCATTTCTCATGATTACACAGCGTTGGGTACCTACCAAGTAAAAGTAGTAGCCAAAAATGGTGGATCTGTTTCCATAGAGTATACACAAAGTGTTCAAATTACAAGTGCATTTCCTATTAGTGCTGCACCTACTCCCACGTTATCGCCTTCAAACGTGATATCGATGTTTTCAAATCAATACACAAATGTACCAGTAGATACATGGCGAACCACTTGGTCTGCTGCTACCTTAACAGATGTACTTATAGCTGGTAATGCCACCAAAAAATATTCATCTTTAAATTTTGTGGGAGTAGAAACGGTAAATGCGCAAATTAACGCAAGTGCAATGACCCATTTTCATGTGGATTATTGGACGCCAAACATTACTGCATTTAGAATTAAATTAGTCGATTTTGGTGCTAATGGTATATACCAAGGTACGCCTAATGATGATAAAGAACATGAATTGTCATTTGTGCCTACTCAAAGTGGATGGAATTCTATGGATATTCCTTTAACCAATTTCACAGGATTAACCACTAGAAACCACATTGCGCAACTTATTTTTTCGGGTAATCCTTCAGGCGCTGGAACAGTTTATATCGATAACGTTTACTTTCACAATTAAAAATACTTACAATGAAACATTTTTTTAAATTCTTGTGTCCCTTATTTTTCACACTTATATTGAGTAGTTGTCAAGAAAGTGAATTGGGTTTTGGAGAGATTACGTCACCAACTAATCTGCAAGTATCTGTTGTTGTTCAAGGCCAAGATGCCGCAAACCCAAACGGTGATGGTTCTGGTTTAGTTACGCTAACTGCCACAGCAGATAATGCTGTATCATACAAGTATGTATTTAGTGATGGTTCAGAAAGAAACCAACCAAGTGGTATTTATCAAAAACGATTTACTAAACCCGGGCTGCATACGTATACGGTAACTGTATTGGCTTCAGGGCGTGGTGGTGTAACTACCAATACTACGTTAGAAGTAACCGTATTGTTTAATTTTACCGATGACGAAGCTGTTGAGTACCTCACAGGAGGAACGTCAAAAATTTGGTATTGGTCAGCTTCAGAGCGAGGTCATTTGGGAGTTGGTCTTAACAGTACCGATAATACAACAAATTTCTACCCCAATTACTACGAGTCAGTACCCTTTAATCAGGTAAGTAACTGCTTGTATGACGACGAATTAGTATTCACAAAAGTAGGCAACGGTTTAAATTATGAATTGCGTAATTTCGGAACAACCTTTATCAATCGTGCTTTTTTAAGCATTGTTGGACTTCCAAATAGTAACCAATATGTTGACGCTTGTTTCTTATATAGCGGCCCCGAGGTTACGGGTGTGAAAAACGTTACACTTACTCCATCAGAATCATTGGCTAATCCTGCCGAAAAAAGGGGTACTGTAATGACGTTTTCTGATGGTGGATTTATGGGCTTTTATGTAGGTCAAAGTTCGTATGAAATCATGTCAATTACTCCCTCACGTATGGTGGTGCGTACAGTACAAGAAGCTTTTACTCCATCAGGAGAACCACTTTCAACCGCTTGGTATCACATTTTTACAACCATTAAACCAGTTGAAGATCAAGTTACCGATTACACCAATCAAGTTTGGGGTGATGAATTCAACACGCCCGGAGCACCAGATCCTACCAAATGGAGTTACGACCTTGGTGCTGGTGGATGGGGTAACAACGAAGCGCAAACATACACCAATAACAGTGGTAATTCGTTTGTGTCAGATGGTACACTTAAAATTACGGCCAAAGCGCAAAGTGTTGGGGGGTCTAATTACACCTCAGCTCGATTAAAGTCAGAAAATAAATTTGAGTTTACCTATGGTAAAGTAGAGTGTAGAGCTAAACTACCCGTTGGCGCTGGAACCTGGCCAGCCATTTGGATGCTAGGGCAAAATTATGCTACCAACATATGGCCGGCTTGTGGAGAAATTGATATTATGGAACACCGTGGTTATGATCCCAATCGAATTCATGGTTCATTGCATTACCCGGGTAATTTTGGTGGAAATGCCAATACCAATACCACTGTAATTCCAAATGTATCCAGTCAATTTCACGTATACAAAGTACTTTGGACTCCTGCTTCTGTGAAATTCTATGTTGATAACACCTTGTTTCATTCATTTGCCAATAGTGGATCTGTGCCATTTAACAGTGATTTCTTTTTAATTTTAAACGTGGCAATGGGGGGTACTTTTGGTGGTGCTATTGATCCTAATTTTACTGAGTCAAGTATGGAAATTGATTACATCAGAGTATATCAATAGGCCTAATAATAAATTGTTTATATCATAAGTATTCCAATGAATCAGCTTAAACACACATCTATTTTAGTAATAAGTCTTCTTGTCTTATGGAGTTGTACTGCGCCAAAACCCATGTTGGCCCAAGCACCTATAAACCCCGTAGATGTAAAAGTAGATTCTATTTTGAAGTTGATGACATTGGAAGAAAAAATAGGACAATTAAATCAATATAATGGTTTTTGGGATTTAACTGGGCCAACCCCATCAGAGGGTCAGGCTGCATTAAAACTCGAACACTTAAAAAAAGGTTGGGTAGGCGCTGTCTTAAACATTAAAGGAGTAGATGACGTACGAAAAATTCAACAATTAGCTGTTGAAGGCTCTCGACTTCACATTCCATTGCTTTTTGGATTTGATGTGATTCACGGCTTCAAAACCATTAGTCCTATTCCATTAGCTGAAGCGGCTAGCTGGGACTTAAATGCGATTCAAAATTCTGCTGCTATAGCCGCCGAAGAAGCAGCCGCTGTGGGCATCAACTGGACATTTGCCCCCATGGTTGATGTGGCTCGTGATCCAAGATGGGGACGAGTTATGGAAGGCGCTGGTGAAGATCCTTACTTGGGAAGTCAAATTGCTACTGCCCGAGTACACGGATTTCAAGGAACTAATTTTAATTCAAACAAAACTATTTTGGCCTGTGCCAAGCATTTTGCTGGCTATGGTTTTGCTGAATCGGGTAGAGATTACAACACAGTTGATGTCTCGGAATCTGTATTGCAAAACGTAATTTTTCCTCCTTTTAAAGCTGCAGTTGACGCAGGTGCACGAACATTCATGAATTCATTTAACGAATTAAATGGAGTTCCTGCTACGGCAAGCGCTTATTTGCAACGTGATATTCTAAAAAAGGATTGGAACTTTAAGGGTTTTGTGGTATCAGATTGGGGTTCGGTGCGTGAAATGATGAATCACGGTTATGTATCTTCAGAGAAAGAAGCTGCGCTTGCTGCAATGCAAGCCGGATCTGATATGGATATGGAATCCTATATTTATGTGGCACATGTAGCCCAATTGGTAAAGGAAGGCAAACTGAAAGAGGAATTGGTCAATGAGGCGGCTGGACGTATTTTACGTGTGAAATTTGAAATGGGTTTGTTTGACAATCCCTATAAATATTGTGATGCAGCACATGAGAAAGCTACCGTTGGCAAACAGTCTTTTCAAGAGGGAGTGTTGGATATGGCCAAGAAATCAATTGTGCTCTTAAAAAATGAAGGAGGTCTGTTGCCCTTACCCAAGACTGGAAAGAAAATAGCAGTAATTGGTGCTTTGGCTGCCGACAAAACAAGTCCATTGGGAAGCTGGCGATTGGCTGCCGATGAGAATTCAGCCGTTTCGGTTCTTGAGGGGCTAAAATTATATCCGGGCAATCAAATTGCCTATGCAAAAGGGGCTGATGTTGCTGTAGGTAGAACCGAATTTGTTTGGGAAACCAAAGTGAATGAAAGCGATAAATCTGGTTTTGCCGATGCAATTCAATTGGCCAAACAATCAGATGTTGTTGTGCTAGTTTTAGGCGAACATGGTCTGCTCTCAGGTGAGGGTCGTTCACGATCGGAACTTGATTTGCCAGGTGTTCAACAAGAATTATTAGAGGCGGTGTACAATGTAAATCACAATGTTGTATTAATCCTTCAAAACGGACGTCCTTTGGTTATTCCATGGGCTGCCAAACATATTCCTGCCATTGTTGAAGGATGGCAATTGGGTACACAAAGCGGTAATGCACTTGCACAAGTTTTGTATGGTGACTACAATCCAAGTGGGAAATTACCCATAACATTTCCCAGAAGTGTAGGACAAATACCCTTGTATTATTACCATAAATCGACCGGTCGTCCGGCGGCTAATGAGCCAGAAAGTGTGTTTTGGTCGCATTATATGGATGAAGAAAACACACCACAATACCCGTTTGGGTTTGGTCTAAGTTATTCTAAATTTGATTATTCGTCTGTTTCTCTTAGCAATACAAGCTTTATGAATAACGAATCCATCACCGCCTCAGTTACTGTAACAAATTCGAGTAATCGTGCCGGAAAAGAAGTGGTTCAACTTTACATACAAGATCTTGTAGGAAGTACTACACGTCCCGTAAAGCAGTTGAAAGGATTTGAACTCATTGAATTGCAACCCAATGAGAGCAAAACTGTGACTTTTACCATAAAACAAGATATGCTTCAGTTTTACTCAGCCAACCGGAAGTGGGAGGCAGAAACCGGACATTTTAATGTGTTTATTGGAACAAATTCTTCCGAAACCAAGAATGCTTCTTTTCACTACACCATCAAATGAATTCAAAATTAATCTATACAGTTTTTTTACTCGCTATTTTTCAACTCCTAACTGCCCAGTCTAAAAAACGAAAACTGGTTTGGCAAGAAAACTTTTCGACCACTGCATTAGATACGCTTGTATGGAACTATGAATTGGGCAATGGCTGCCCCAATTTATGTGGATGGGGAAATAATGAACGCCAAGAATACACAAAAACTAACCACCAACTTACTAACGGAACACTCATTATTTCTGCCTTAAAAGAAGGAGCGCGCTATACATCAACTCGAATAACCACAGCAGGAAAAAAAGAATTTCAATATGGTCGAATAGAAGCCAAAGCCAAAATACCACAAGGACAAGGCATATGGCCCGCATTTTGGATGTTGGGATCCAATATCAAACAAGTAGGGTGGCCAAAATGTGGTGAGATTGATATTTTAGAATACATCGGGAAAGAGCCGCATAAGGTGTTTACATCTTTGCATACACAAGAAAGCCATGGTCAAACTATAAATACCCAAAAAACGACTATAGATAATGTTGAGCAAGGTTTCCATATTTATGCTGTTGATTGGGATGCGGATAAAATTTCGTTTTTTATAGATGATCGTGAAGTATATATGTATCAGCCACAAATAAAAAATGAAAATAATTGGCCTTTTACGCAGCCATTTTATATTATTCTAAATCTAGCTATCGGTGGTAATTTTGGTGGACCTGAGGTTGATGACACCATTTTTCCTCAACAATTTACTATTGATTACATTAAAGTTTACCAATAAAAAAGCAAAAAAATCTACTTTCTAAACATTTATATTTGAATATAATGCAAAATATTAACAATTAAGTTGTTGATATTTTATTATAAATGTTAAAATAAAATATATTTACCAATAATTCACTTTTATCTTGGATAATACTATTTTATTGTTCTATTTTTGAAATACAAATCTCTAAAACACATTTGCCTATTTTACAAAATTACTTTTACATCGAATCGTTTCGAATTTATTCATCTTTAAAAAGTAATTTTATGGCTAATGTTCAACTCCCAGATGCAGTATTGGTTAGCAAGTATATAGCAGGTGATGAAAGTGCCTTGTCTATATTAATTAACCGCCACCAGTCAAAAATTTTTGGTTTTATCTTCTCTAAAATTGGAGATAGAGATTGTACCGATGATATTTTTCAAGATACGTTTATCAAAGTAATTAAGACGTTAAAGTCAAACAATTACAATGAAGAGGGCAAATTCCTTCCTTGGGTTATGCGCATTGCACACAATTTGGTGATCGATCATTTTAGAAAAACCAAAAAAATGCCTTTGTTTCGTGAAACAGAAGAGTTTTCTATTTTTTCTATCATGTCCGACCAATCGCTGAGTATCGAAAATCAAATTATTACCGAGCAGGTTGAACTGGATTTAAAACGACTCATAGACGAGCTGCCGTCAGATCAACGAGAAGTTGTACAGATGCGTATTTACCAAGATTTGAGTTTCAAAGAAATTTCTGAATTAACGGGTGTTAGCATTAATACCGCACTAGGTAGAATGCGGTATGCATTGTTAAATATGCGTAAGCTAATTGACAAACATCAAATTATTTTAACCAATTGATACGATAATGTACTTTTTTGCGTTGTGAAGATGTAAAGTCTAAACACATCCTATGGCAAAAAATTACTCTACCAATTTGCGTGCAACAATTCCGATGAAGCCCAAGAAAGAAACACTTTCTTTTTTACTCAACTACTCCAAAGCGCTTCGCTTTATAAAAGTAGGAAATCGTAAGTTTGAACTGATTGCAAATTAACGCTACACATCCCGGTTTTTATCGGGATGTTTTTTTATAGTAGCTGTCCAAGACCGATTTTCTTCCAATAGTTTGCGTAATCACATCTTTGCTCAAATCCCAACCACGAGCTGGGCTGTATTCTCTTCCATACCATATAATTTGCAGATGCAATTCATTCCAAAGATCTTTTGGAAACAACCGTTTGGCGTCTTTTTCGGTTTGTATAACCGAACTACCATCTGTAAAGTTCCAACGGTACAACAAACGATGTATATGCGTGTCAACTGGAAATGCCGGAACACCAAAGGCTTGTGACATCACAACACTGGCTGTTTTATGTCCCACGGCAGGCAATGCTTCAAGTGCTTCAAAATTGGCTGGAACTTGGCCGTTGTGTTTATCAATTAATATGTGTGAAAGGCCATAAATTCCCTTTGATTTCATTGGAGATAGTCCACATGGCCTAATAATTTCTTGAATTTCTTCAATACTCAATTTTACCATATCATATGGGTTGTCTGCTTTCGCAAATAATAGTGGTGTTATTTTATTTACACGGACGTCTGTACATTGAGCAGAAAGCAGTACGGCAATTAAAAGTGTATAAGGATCTTTGTGATCCAATGGAATCGGTATGGTTGGGTATTTTGCTTTTAACGTATTAATAACAAATGTTACCCGTTCGGCTTTGTTCATTTTTGTATTTTTAGCTTCGTAAAATTAAGGATTTTACGGCTGTTCACTAACTTCATTTATACCCCATGACTACATTAAAAAAAGGAGATCAAGCTCCTCAATTTTCAGGACTCGATCAAGATGGAAAATCGCATAGTTTAGCTGATTATGCAGGCAAAAAATTAGTTGTATTTTTTTATCCCAAGGCCAATACACCTGGCTGCACTGCTGAAGCCTGTGATTTACGAGATAATTTTGCGCGCTTTGAAGCACAAAATTACGCCTTGTTAGGCGTTAGCGCTGATAATGCAAAAGCCCAAGCCAATTTTAAAAACAAATTTGAATTTCCTTTTCCTTTGTTGGCTGATGAGGATAAATCCGTAATTCAAGCCTTTGGCGTATGGGGACCCAAAAAATTCATGGGTAAGGAATATGACGGCATTCACCGCACAACATTTGTGATCGACGAGCAAGGCATTTTATTGGATGTAATTACCGATGTAAAAACAAAAACACATGCTAGTCAATTGCTAGATTAATAAAAAAGCCAAGTAGTTTACTTGGCTTTTTTTTACTATCGTGTACTTATTTACGATTGAAATTTCACTGGATCATAACCAAATAATCGATCTTTTTTAATCAATTCGGCTATACCGGAAGGAAGCATACTTTCCCATCCGCTTTGTCCTTTTCCAATCATTTTCAATACTTCGCGAGAAATGATTTTTAAGTTGTCTTTGTCGTAATCTTGAATGTCTACAACCTTGCCATTAAATTTAAAGAATTTGTACAATTCTTTCATTCGCGGATGTACTTTTAGTGTTTCAGAATTCACAATTGTAGTTCCGTCTTCAGCCAACATAGGATAAAGAAATACTTTTAAATCGCGGTAAAATAACTTTCCAAACGCTTCTAGTATTCCGCCACTTAAATGACGGTAATATTTTTCATCAAAAATATCAATCAAGTTGTTAACTCCCATTGCCAATCCCATACGTGCTTTGGTGTAATTGGAGAAGTACTCAACTACTTTGTAATATTCTTGAAAATTCGAAATCATTACGGTTTGGCCCAATGAACACAATAAATTCGCTCGATCGATAAAGTCTCTTTCATCAATTTCTCCTTCAGAACGCAAGTTTGAAAGCGTAATTTCTACAATAACTAAGGTATTGTCTTTGTCTACTTTGTTTTCTTCCAAGAACATCTTGTAGGCATTTTTATACATGTCCATATTTACCAACGTAACTGGACGGAAGCTTCCACGAAGAGCTAAAATATTTTTCTTGTATAAAATAGATGCTGGCAATATGTTGTTGCCTTCGGGGTTAAACATTACCGCATCTGTCATGCCATTTTTAACCAATTGCAAACTCATTAATCGGTTGTCAACTTCTGCAAAACGAGGGCCTGAAAAATTTATGGTGTCAATCTCGAGCTGGTCTTTGTCCAAGTGGTCGTATAAATACCGCAATAACTTTTTGGGATCGTTGTATTTATAATAAGCCCCATAAATTAAATTAACCCCCAAGATTCCTAGGGTTTCTTGCTGCAAACGTGCATCTGTTTCCTTGAATCGAATGTGTAAGATGATTTCGTTGTACTCTTCTTCTGGGTCAATTTGGTATTTTATTCCCACCCAACCGTGGCCTTTAAATTGCTTGGCAAAATCAATAGTAGCAACCGTGTTGGCATAACTGAAAAACATTTTGTTGGGGTGTTTTTCACGGCTCAAGCGGCTTTCAATCAAATCGACTTCGTGGGTCAACATTTTTTTAAGACGGCTTTCAGTTACATAGCGTCCGTCTTGTTCAATTCCGTAGATGGCGTCACTAAAATCTTTGTCATAAGCTGACATCGCTTTGGCTATGGTTCCAGATGAACCACCTGATCGAAAAAAGTGCCGAACTGTTTCTTGCCCAGCGCCAATTTCTGCAAATGTTCCGTAGATGTTTTCGTTGAGATTGATTCGAAGTGCTTTGTCTTTAATCGAAGGTATTTGCTCGATTACCTTATCGCCCTTTAAAATTATTTCAGTACCCATTATTATTTTTAATAAATCAGCCGTAAAGTTAACAAATTAGCGACTTGTTAAAAGCGAATTAATGTTATTTTTGTGAAAATTATAACCATTGAAAGTCTATTTTTTAGGTACCGGCACTTCCCAAGGAATTCCCGTAATTGGAAGCATTCATCCTGTTTGCAGTAGTACCGATTCAAAAGACAAACGCTTGCGTGTGTCGGTCTGGATTCAATGGGATTCCTATTCGTTTGTTATTGATTGTGGCCCAGATTTTAGACAACAAATGCTGGTTTCAGGCTGCACTAAGCTAGATGGAATTCTATACACC
>VEQT01000071.1 GCA_018883065.1 Flavobacterium sp. | reverse complement strand
CCACAACCTACATCCTCAATAAAACCTACAACCCACAACCTACAACCCACAACCTTTATCAGCCCACTCATTATCTCCATTGCACAAAAGGAAAATCTTTCAATCGAAGAATTGCAAAGTATTCTGGGTTCAGGCACCGATGGACGTTTGCAAAAAAGCGACGTTTTTACATATCTAAAAAACCGTAAATATCCTTTAAAAAGTACTCCTCAACCTACAACCCAAAACCTACAACCTACCACCTTTCCAAAACCTAAAATTAATTTTGTAGAAGGCAAAGATCGCATCGTAGAAATGGACAGAATGCGCAAACTCATTGCCGACCACATGGTCTATTCTAAGCAAACTTCACCACACGTAACTTCATATATTGAAGTGGATGTGACCAATTTGGTGCAATGGCGCAACGACAATAAAAATAAATTTCAAGAAATACACCACGAGAAATTAACATTTACACCTGTGTTTGTACAGGCCGTAGCTCAAGCCATAGTTGACTTCCCCTTGATTAACGTGTCGGTTGATGAAAAAAATATAATTGTTCATCAAGACATCAATATTGGAATGGCCACCGCCTTGCCAAGTGGAAATTTAATTGTACCCGTGGTGAAAAATGCCAATCAAAAAGATCTAGTTTCTTTGGCCAAAGATGTAAATTCATTGGCCGATGCGGCTCGAAATAACCAATTAAAACCAGAGCACATACAAGGCAGCACCTTCACGATTTCTAATGTAGGTACCTTTGGAAGTTTAATGGGAACACCGATCATCAACCAACCTGAGGTGGCTATTTTGGCCTTTGGCTTAATTAAAAAAAGAGCCGAAGTACTCAGTACACCACAAGGCGACGAAATTGCCATTCGCAGCATGATGTATTTGTCATTATCTTTTGACCACCGCGTAGTCGATGGCTTTTTGGGCGGATCCTTTTTGCGCAGAGTAGGCGATTACCTCGAACAATTTTCAACAGAATCTTACAATTAAACTTAAATAAGACCATGTCATATTCTATTTCTATTACCAAAGCGGCTACATCAAATGTTCAAAATGTGGACATTAACAACATTCCTATGGGAAATGCCTTTACCGATCATATGTTTGTGTGCGATTACGAAAATGGCGCCTGGATCAATCCACGCATTGAGCCCTTGCGCGCTTTGCCTATGCACCCTGCATCGATGGCTTTGCATTATGGACAAGCCATTTTTGAAGGGATGAAAGTAACCATGGGCCAAGATCAAACTCCTTTGTTATTCCGTCCAGAAAAAAATGCTGCCCGACTCAATAAAAGTGCCGATCGAATGGGCATGCCCGAATTTCCAGAAGAGTTGTTTTTGCAAGCCTTGATTGAGTTTGTGCGTATCGAACGCAATTGGGTACCCACCCAAGAAGGAAGTGCTTTGTATTTACGTCCGTTTATGTATGCCGATGAGTCGTTTATAGGCATGCGTGCGGCTACCCATTATAAATTCATCATCATGGCTTCACCAGCAGGACCCTACTTTAATCGCCGCATTAAATTGTATGCCGAAAATCATTATGTGCGCGCTGTAAATGGGGGTACTGGCGAAGCCAAAGCAGCTGGAAATTATGCGGCCGCTATTCGTCCTACTGAGTTTGCCAAAGCCAAAGGATACGACCAAGTGTTATGGTTAGATCCGAATCATTTTGAGTATGTTCAAGAAGTGGGCACCATGAATATTTTTTTCAAAATAGCCGGTAAATTTTACACCCCCGATTTGAGTGGATCCATCTTGGCCGGAGTTACGCGCATGAGCGTGATTGAATTGTTGAAACTTAAAGGGTATGAGGTAATAGAACGCCCCATCTCTTTAACCGAAATCAAAACTGCCATTGCCAATGGTACGCTCGAAGAAGGTTTTGGTGTGGGAACTGCCGTAGGCATTGCCTTGATCGAAGAAATTGGCAATGAGGATTTTCGCTTACAATTTCCTGAAACCAGTCCGGTAGGCGAAGAAATCAATGCGCAAATCAATGCTATCAAAGTGCAAAAATCACCCGATGTGTTGCATTGGTTAGTGCCGGTTAATTAATTAGAACTTTTTTCATGCTACCAAAATCAATACTCGAACGTGCATTCACCACCATGGCCACCGCCAAAGCCATGGCTACCTTGTACGAAGATAATTTTAAAGTAGTGTCCAAATATGTGCATGCCACGTCTCGCGGACACGAAGCCATTCAGATTGCTATGGCTATGCAGTTGTTGCCGCAAGATTATGTTTTCCCATATTACCGTGACGAATCCATGTTGTTGGGAATAGGTATGCAGCCCTACGACTTGATGTTGCAACTGATGGCCAAAAAGGACGATCCCTTTTCAGGAGGAAGAACCTATTATTGCCATCCCAGTTTGAATGTGGCCGATAAACCCAAAATTCCGCACCAATCTTCGGCAACAGGCATGCAAGCCATTCCGGCCACCGGTGCAGCCATGGGGTTTTGGTACAAAGAAAATTGCCCCCCGACCCCCGAAGGGGTAGGGTTTGAAGATGAGATTCCTCCAATGGGTGCTAGAGGGCTTGTAGTTTGTTCGTTGGGTGATGCCTCCGTAACCGAAGGCGAAATTGCCGAAGCCCTGCAAATGGCTGCGTTAAAACAATTGCCAATTTTGTATTTGGTTCAAGATAATGGTTGGGATATTTCGGCCAACGCCAAAGAGACTCGCGCCCAAAATGCTTATGAATATGCCCAAGGGTTTCATGGTATAGAAGCCATTTCGATTGATGGGGCCAACTTTACCGAAAGTTATTTGGCCTTGCAAAAGGTGGTGCAAACCATTCGTCAAGAACGCCGCCCTTTTTTGATTCATGCCAAGGTGCCATTGCTTAATCACCATACTTCGGGCGTGCGAATGGAGTGGTACCGGGATGATTTAGCCGAAGCCCAATCTCGCGACCCTTATCCAGTTTTGGTGCAGCAATTACAAGATGCAGGTGTTTCACTAGATGAAATAAAAAATATAGAAGCTACGGCAATTGCCTTGGTTCAAGCTGATTTTGATCGAGCACAACAAGCCGAAGATCCATCGCCAGCCGATTTATTTACGCACGATTTTGCGCCAACACCCATTACCGCTGAGGTGGGCGAACGCAACCCGGAGCGAGAAGAAAAAGTGGTGATGGTAGACTGCGCTTTATTTGCCGTTGAAGAATTGATGCGCCAACATCCTGAATGTTTGTTGTATGGCCAAGACGTAGGTGCGCGTTTGGGCGGTGTGTTTCGCGAAGCTGCTACCTTGGCCCAAAAATTTGGTGATACAAGGGTATTCAATACGCCTATTCAAGAAGCTTTTATCGTAGGGTCAACTGTAGGAATGTCGGCTGTGGGTTTAAAACCAATTGTAGAGGTACAATTTGCCGATTACATTTGGCCGGGGCTCAATCAGTTGTTTACCGAGGTAAGTCGTTCCTGTTATTTGTCAAATGGTAAATGGCCGGTGAGTATGATCTTGCGTGTGCCTATTGGGGCTTATGGCAGTGGCGGACCCTACCATTCATCCTCGGTTGAAAGTGTATTGACCAACATTCGCGGCATCAAAATTGCCTACCCGAGCAACGGCGCCGATTTAAAAGGGCTACTTAAAGCGGCCTATTATGATCCCAATCCAGTGGTGTTTTTAGAACACAAAGGCTTGTATTGGAGTAAAGTAAGAGGAACCGAAGCTGCCCGTGTAAATGAGCCTGCCGAAGATTACATCTTGCCGTTTGGTAAGGCCAATATCATACAAGAAATCTGGGAACAAGAAACCGAAGAAACCATTTCGGTGATTACTTATGGAATGGGTGTGCATTGGGCGTTGAATGCCTCGGTCGATATGAAAAATCAGGTAGAGATTATTGATTTACGTACGCTCTATCCACTCGATGAAGAAGCCATTTTTCGTTCGGTGAAGAAAGCCAAGAAATGCCTGATTGTAACCGAAGAACCTACTAACAATTCTTTTGCAAGAAGTTTAGCCGGACTAATTCAGGAAAATTGTTTCCAACAGCTCGATGCACCAGTTATGGTAATCGGTTCTGAAAACATGCCTGCCATTCCGCTCAACAGCACTTTGGAATTCACTATGATTCCTAATGTTGAAAAAGTTCGTGCTAAAATTGAGGAGTTGTTGGGGTATTAGGTTTTGTGGTAGGTTGTAGGTTGTAGGTTTTGGGTTGTCGGTTATCGGGTTAGAGTTTAAGGGTTAGGGGTTAAAGGTTAAGTTTAGAAACCATAATTGACTTAGTAATTTTCTATCCTTTAGACTTTACGACTTTAGACTTTATTAATTCGAGGCTAATAGCTGACAGCTATCAGCCAACAGCCGTTCTTGGTATACTACAACCCTTTTGACTTTATGACTTGCGACTATTTTTACTCTCGCAATCCCGAAGTTTCGGGACGCTTAGGCGCAAAGAGTCGCATCGCTCCTTTTTTTTGGAACACGGATTGAAGAAATAAATATAAATAATCTGAAAAATTTTAATTATTTCTCAAATTTTATAAATCTGTGTTGCTAAAACCAATTATCAAGTTTTTGCTCCCGAAGTTTTGGTCCCGAAGCGTCGGGATTGGAATTTATTTATTGGAATTTCAAGAATTCGTGTATTCGTGGCAAACTTTTTTTGGAACACAGATTAAAGAAATGGATATAATCTGAAAAATTATACTTATTTCTCAAATTTTATAAATCTGTGTTGCTAAATCAAATAATACAGTTTTAATTCCCGAAGTTTTGGTCCCGAAGCGTCGGGATTGGAATTTAATTTATTGGAATTTAAATAATTCGCGCATTCGTGGCAAACTTTTTTTTGAACACAGATTGAAGAAATGTATATAATCTGAAAAATTTTATTTATTTCTCAAATTTTATAAATCTGTGTTGCTAAATCAAATAATCCAGTTTTGGTCCCGAAGCGTCGGGATTGGAATTTAATTATTGGAATTTCAAAGCGCTGTCTCTCATCTAAACTCTTTTAGTCTGTCATCTAAAAAATATTCGTGCATTCGTGGCGAAATATGTTATGCACGCTACGGTTTTATCCGTATTATTTTATTGTCCTTTAAAACAACAAGTTCGCTGTTCATTTTCTTTTTGAACTCAATTAATTTTTCATACACTTTATCCATCCCTTCCAAAATTTTGATTTGGTTAGCTGTCAATTTATGTGTTTTCATACAAATAGTTTTTAAGTATGTTGAACTTGATTTCATTATAAACATCAATATCCGTTTCTAAAGCTTTTTGAGCAATCAAATCGTGTTTCCCTTCTGAATTATCAAATATCATGACTTCGTCAGCTATTGGCAGATATATTTCAAAGAGGTTTTTAATTCCATTTATGTATCTACGTTTGATGACTTCCGTTTCTATATTATGCCCGCCTTCTATCACTCTAGTTTTTACACGTTCAATTGCTAGATCAACATTTTGCAACCAAAAGAATAAAAGCGTTACATTATAATTTTTACGTTTTGCTTCGGTAATTTTCGATTTATAACTTTTAGTTGCTAACGTAGTTTCAAATGCAAAGTTTTCATTGGTTTCTAAAAGCTCGCTTATTCGTTTAAGCATTATTCTTCCTGCTTCGAACGAAACTTTTTCAGGTTGAAACGGCGATAATCCTTTGGCGATTTCATCTGCGTTTACAAATTCTTTACAATTTAGTATTTCGGGTAATATAGTAAATGAAGCGGTCGTCTTCCCAGCTCCATTACACCCCGAAATTATGTAAAGATTCTTTTTCATCGGTACAAATGTAATTAATTCAATTTTCTAAGGGATTTACTTGGTTGTGAATATTAATATATAGCTAAACAATTGGCTAAAAGCTGACAGCTTACAGCTATCATCAAACAACCGTTCTTAGTAAACTATAACCCTTTAGACTTTACGACTTTAGACTTTACGACTTGCGACTTTTTTTTCTCTCGCAAAGACGCGAAGAGTCATTTTTTTTAGAACACGGATTGAAGAAATATATATAATCTGAAAAATTTTAATTATTTCTCAAATTTTATAAATCTGTGTTGCTAAATCAACTAATCCAGTTTTGGGATTTGGAATTTCAAGCATTCGTGCATTCGTGGCAAACATTTTTTTGGAACACGGATTGAAGAAATGTATATAATCTGAAAAAATTTAATTATTTCTCAAATTTTATTAATCTGTGTTGCGAATTGTATACAACTGAATTTGGATTTTAACGTATTGGAATTTATATAATCCGTGCATTCGTGGCGAAACAAAATTAAATCATAGTTTATTATTTCACGCGAAGCCGCGAAGTCGCAAAAAAACTTTGCGTGCCGATTAATCGGCATTGCGTCCCGAACCTTCGGGATTGCGAGCTATTTTCAAAACACAGGTTATCAGATTTGAAAAATCAACGCAGTCTGATATTTTTTTAGATGACAGACTAAAAGAGGAGAGATGAGAGATGTGGCTATGAATCTCGACGATTTGGAACCAAA
>VEQT01000095.1 GCA_018883065.1 Flavobacterium sp. | reverse complement strand
GTGCTACAAAGTTGCATCTGCGAGTACAGGAGAACAAGTCGAGTTGAGCAGTGTGTATCTAAAAAGCAATGCAAACGGCTTCAAAATGGTCGACATAGCAACAGATTTTACAGGTAGCTTATACTATAATGGGACACTACCTAGTAATCAAATTTACTCTACCTCTGATTATAACCCTGTCGCATCTGGACAAGCTGTTTCGGAGTGCAAACGAATAGGCATGTCAAATGAACCTATTATACTAACACAAAATCAGTCACTTTATGCGAGCATAGACACAAATCAAGGAACGTCGCCGAAAAAAGGTTCATGTACCGTATTTGGACTAAAAAGGAGTTGATTAAATGTACATACTTGTCAATAAAACCGACAACTGCATACTTGAAACCTTAAGTAATATTGACATAATAGATGAGAAATGGGTTAGGTCATCGCACGGGGCATTGATGCAGCTTGATATGATTGATGTCGTAGAAGTGGAATCAGTACCGGAAAGCGCAAAATATTACATTGACAAAACGTTTCTGTCTCAATCGGAACACAATAAGTTGAAAAAAAGACCAAATTACGTAGCTCGCGTCAAACAGTTAGTGCGTGCTAAATATCCTGACGTCGACACCGAATTGGCGATATTACGAAAACGTATTGCCGGAATAGATGTTAGTAATGAATTTGATGCTTATAATAATTATGTAGAAGACTGTAAAACACAGGCAAAATCAGAATTTGGAATATAAATTATACTGGCGGAGGATTTTTAGATGAAAATAAATGTAATATTTTTGAAGGGTGGTGTGTCTGCTATGATTGGTGCTCTTGCCTATTTGTTGGGTGGTTGGGATAACGGCATTGAAGCGTTGTGTATCATGGTTGTGGCAGATTATGCGACTGGGTTGATGAAAGCTATTATTAATAAGAATTTATCAAGCTATATTGGTTTTAGAGGGATTTTTAAAAAGGTTTGCATATTTATTTTGGTGGCTGTTGCGGTGCAAATTGAAAAAATTACAAATCAAAACGATACACTGCATAATTATGTTGCATACTGTTTGATAGTCAATGAAGGGATTTCAATACTTGAAAATGCTGCTGAAATGGGTGTGCCGATACCGGATGTGCTTAAGAATTTGCTGAAAAAAATGAGGAGTGTTGAAAAAAAGGCGGTGAGTTGAGTGGATTACAAGATTATTTGGAAGGGTACGGATGGGAATTTCTTTGCGAATAGGAAAGATTCGTTTGGGAAGGAGTTTAAGCCTGAGGTGCATGTAATACATATTATGCAAGGCACGTTGTTGGGTACTGATTCGTTTTTTAATACTCCAATGGTTCAGGCATCGACTCATTATGGAATTGGGAAAAATGGTGAAATACATCAGTACGTAAGGGATGAAGATGCAGCTTGGGGGAATGGACTTGTTACTAATCCTTTTTGGGGGTATTTGGAAAAATATCCTAATGTTAATCCAAATTTATACACGCTGTCGTATGAGCTTGAGGGCATGAGTGGACAAGCTCCGACGGGAGAGCAATGGAA
>VEQT01000037.1 GCA_018883065.1 Flavobacterium sp. | reverse complement strand
TCCGTAAAGTGCCTGCAGTAATTGAAACGCCCGAAGGTGATTTTATTGGCATCCGCAAAAAAATGTTCTTGTCACACAGCTACGATCACCGAGTAATTGACGGTGCCTTGGGCGGAAGTTTCGTGAAACGCGTGGCCGAATACATGGAAGCATTTGATGAAAACAGAAGTTTTTAATTAATAAGTAAAAATGAATAATTAATAATGAAGCCCCTTGATTGGGGCTTTTTTGTTTCTAAAATCAATATAATAGGAGAAATCAACGCAATCTGAAGTATGTTAAATCTTCCAATTTCAAACAAAAGATTTAGAATATGCGTGAACGTAAAACCGACAACTGATAACCCATAACAGACAACAGCTTCAATTATTCATTTTTCATTATTCATCATACATTCTTAATTATCCTATCTTTGAACCGCTAAAAATTCACCATGGAACTCAAACTCAATAAACCCATCTGCTTTTTTGATCTCGAAACTACCGGAATAGAGGTGGCCAAAGACCGTATCGTAGAAATTTCTATTTTTAAAGTATTTCCCAACGGCACGCAAGAAAGCAAGACCTGGTTGGTGAATCCCGAGATGCGCATCCCCGAAGCCGTAATAGCTGTGCATGGCATTACCAACGAAAAGGTGGCCAACGAACCTACGTTTTCGCAGTTGGCACCCCAAATCCACAACATGATCAAAGATTCTGATTTAGCTGGATTTAACTCAGATCGATTTGATATTCCCCTGTTGGTCGAGGAATTGTTGCGCGCAGGCGTTGATTTTGATATGAAAAATCGGGTGGCGGTTGATGTACAAACCATCTTTCATAAAAAAGAAGAACGCACCTTGAGTGCCGCCCTGAAATTTTACTGCGGAAAATCGCTAGAAAATGCACACTCCGCTGAGGCCGATACGATGGCAACATACGAAATATTGAAAGCCCAATTGGATCGGTATCCCGATTTAGAAAACGACATGAAGAGTTTGTCTGAATTTACGACACGTAAAAAAAGTGTTGATTTTGCAGGCTTCATCGCCATGGATTCCGAAGGGCAAGAGGTGTTTACATTTGGTAAACACAAAGGCGCTCGTGTTGAAAGAGTATTAGAGGATGAGCCCGGTTATTTTGGTTGGATTCAAAATGCCGATTTTCCTTTGTATACCAAAAAAGTACTCACAGGAATTAAATTGAGAAAGTTAAATAACAAGTTCTAGTTAGCATGAAAATTATTTGCATTGGTAGAAATTATGTGAAGCACATCGAGGAGTTGCAAAACGAACGACCTGCAGAGCCGGTAGTGTTTATAAAACCCGATTCGGCGGTGTTGCTCAAACAGCACCCGTTTGTGATTCCAGCTTTCTCTGACGACATTCACCACGAAGTGGAGTTGTTGGTTAAGATTTCAAAAGTAGGCAAGTACATTGACCCTAAATTTGCCCATCAATATTATGATGAAATTGGCTTGGGCATAGATTTTACAGCACGCGATTTACAACAACAACTCAAAGACAAGGGATTGCCTTGGGAAAAAGCCAAAGCATTTGATGGATCAGCAGTAATTGGCGAGTTTACTTCAAAAAAACTTTTTAGTTCCCTGGAAAACATTAATTTTGAATTGAAAAAAAACGGAGAAACCGTTCAAAAAGGGAATTCCAGCTTGATGTTGTGGCCTATTGACGAACTCATTGCCCATGTTTCGCAGTTTTTCACCTTAAAGATTGGAGATATTATTTTTACCGGAACACCCGAGGGCGTGGCGAAAGTAAGTCCAAATGATGTGTTAGAAGGGTTTCTAGAAGACCAAAAAGTATTTAGAATAAACGTAAAATAGTATGGCTTTACATTACAACTTAGCAAAAGTATACGCTCTTTCAGACAATGATCCGGAGTTTGTGCAACAAATCATTTCCTTGTTTGTTTCTGAAGTTCCAGTTGATTTAGAACAGGTAAAAATAGGCGTGAAAGAAGGGGATCATAAATTGGCCTACAGTTACGCGCATAAAATTAAACCAACCTTGGATTTGTTGGGAATGGATGTAGCTTTTCAAGAAATACTTCAGATTGAAGCGTGGACCAAAGCCGAAGGAAAAAAGAAAGAAATTAAACCTGTTTTTGATAGTGTAGAGATGCAAATCGAAAAAGCGGTGAAAGAAATTACCAAAGACTTCAATTTATAAAACAATCGTAAAGAATAGAAGAAAGAGCTTGTATTTGAGCTCTTTTTTTGTGTAAATACTTCAAGCAATGAAAGCAGCAATTCTGACCATAGGCGATGAAATTTTAATTGGACAAATTGTAGATACCAATTCTAGTTTTATTGCCAAATCGTTAGATAAAATTGGCATCGAAGTGTGTGAAATGCAATCGATAGCCGATGACAAACAAGCGATTTTGGAGGCCTTTGCGCGGTTTCAAGACCGTGTAGATTTGGTGCTTATTACCGGTGGTTTAGGTCCAACCAAAGACGACATAACCAAGCATACGTTTTGCGAATATTTTGACGATGAGTTGCAACGCAATCTCGTAGTAGAACAGCACGTGATTAACTTGTTTCAGCAAAAACTCAAATTGGTGGCCTCTCAAGTAAACAAAGACCAAGCCTTGGTTCCTTCGCGCTGTGAAATTTTACACAACGAATTCGGAACTGCACCCGGCATGTGGATGCGTAAATCGAAAACCGTATTTGTGTCTTTACCCGGTGTGCCCTACGAAATGAAAGCCATTGTAGCCAATGAATTGGTGCCCAAATTGGTGCGCGAATACCAACGTCCGTATATCATTCACCAAACCATTTTAACCTATGGTCAAGGCGAAAGTCGAGTAGCCGAACGCATCGAAGATTGGGAAAATAACTTGCCGTCTTTTATCAAATTGGCTTATTTGCCTAGCCCGGGGCGCGTGCGTTTACGTTTGTCGGCACGCGGAACCGATAAAGGGATTTTGAAATCGGCCTTACAAGAAAATATAGCGCAATTGAATGTGTTGATCGGAGATATTATCGTGGGTTTTGAAGAAGAAGATACAATAGAGGTAGTTGTGGGTCGTTTGCTTCAAAAACAACAACTCACCTTGGCTACTGCCGAGAGTTGCACCGGCGGAAAAATAAGCCAGGTACTCACTGCAAAAGCGGGTGCATCGGCCTATTTTAAGGGCAGTGTGGTTTGTTATTCCACCGAAGTAAAAGAAACAGTGCTAGGGATTGATGCTCAACTAATTCAAAAACAAGGAGTAGTGAGCGCAGCTGTTGCGGTACAAATGGCCGAAAATGTTAGACAAGTATTGAAATCCGATTTTGCTATAGCGACCACAGGTAATGCAGGGCCAAGTTTAGGTGATGAATCGGCGCCATTAGGAACTGTTTTTATTGCGATTGCATCGGTACAAGGAACAGTGGTTGAGGAGTTTAGTTTTGGGCAACCCCGAGAGAAAGTAATCGATAGAGCAGTGAATAAAAGTTTGGAGCTGTTGCAAAAAGAAATTTTAAAAAATCTAGATTAATTATTTTGGATATAGGTTTATTTTTCTTTTATTTGCACCCTCGAATTGAATAACGATAAAAGATAAGCATAATGTCAAGAGTTTGTGACCTTACAGGTAAAAGAGCGATGGTGGGAAATAACGTTTCTCACGCGATGAACAAAACGAAGAGAAAGTTTTCAGTGAACTTAGTGAAAAAACGTTTTTATCTTCCAGAAGAAGACAGATGGATAACCCTAAGAGTAGCTGCATCTACTGTTAAAACAATCAACAAAAATGGAATCGCTGCTGTTTTGAAAAAAGCACAAGTTAACGGATTCATTAAATAATCCTTCCCCTATAAATAAATACCAAGATGGCAAAGAAAGGCAATAGAATTCAAGTAATCTTAGAATGTACTGAACACAAAACATCAGGTGTTCCAGGTACTTCTCGTTATATCACTACTAAGAACAAAAAAAATACACCTGATCGTTTAGAAATTAAAAAATTCAACCCGATTTTAAAGCGTGTCACTGTTCACAAAGAAATTAAATAATAATTAGAGACTTAAGTTTAAGTTTCACACCAAATAACTGAATCATGGCAAAGAAAACCGTAGCATCGTTACAAACAGCTTCAAAGAGATTATCCAAAGCTATTAAAATGGTAAAATCGCCTAAAACGGGTGCCTATACTTTTGTGGAAGCAATCATGACTCCAGAAGAAGTGGATGAGTTCTTGAAAAAGAAATAATTTATATCACACGATACCGAAGGCTACTTTCATACGGAAGTAGCTTTTTTATTTTTATATTTAACCTAAATTTTACAGTACCCAGTTAATTGTTTTTCCATGAGTTTTTTTAAACGTATTTTTTCTACTTCCAAAAATGATCCTAGCACAAATGAGGAGGCAAAACAAACCTTAGACAAAGGACTCGAAAAATCTAAAGTGAGTTTTTTCTCCAAATTGACCAAGGCAATCGCCGGAAAATCTAAAGTAGATGATGAGGTATTAGACAATCTAGAAGAAATTTTGGTTTCCTCTGATGTAGGAGTGGCAACAACACTAAAAATTATTCAGCGCATAGAGCAGCGTGTGGCTTCTGATAAATACCTAGGCACTGACGAACTAAATCTGATTTTACGCGAAGAAATTTCGGCCTTATTGGCAGAGACCAATGCAGTAGAGGCAAAAGATTTTGAGCTTCCTACTTCATCTCAACCCTATGTGATTATGGTAGTTGGGGTAAATGGTGTGGGAAAAACAACTACAATTGGAAAAATGGCCAGCCAATACAAAAAAGCAGGCTACAAAGTGGTATTAGGCGCAGCCGATACTTTTCGTGCGGCTGCCATTGATCAGTTGCAAGTATGGGCTGATCGAGTAGGAGTACCTTTGGTGAAACAACAAATGGGAAGCGATCCAGCTTCGGTTGCCTTTGATACCTTGCAATCAGCTGTCGCCCAACAAGCCGATGTGGTTATCATAGATACAGCTGGTCGTTTGCACAATAAAACACACCTTATGACCGAATTATCCAAAGTAAAACGCGTGATGCAAAAAGTAGTAGAAACTGCACCGCACGATGTCATGTTGGTTTTGGATGGCTCTACTGGTCAGAACGCTTTTGAACAAGCCAAACAATTTACTGCAGCTACCGAAGTGAGTTCATTAGCAGTAACCAAACTAGACGGTACGGCCAAAGGAGGTGTCGTAATTGGAATTTCCGATCAATTTCAAATTCCTGTGCGTTATATAGGAGTGGGAGAAGGTATTAATGACTTGCAGGTATTTCACAAAACTGAATTTGTCGATTCATTTTTTAAATAAGTAACGCATGAGTTTTATTCAAAAAATCAAATCTATTAAAGTAATACGGATTTTTATAATTGCGCTTGTATTCATTTTTACAGGCAAACTTCTCGATTATTTTCATTTGCCAAATGCCGCCTTGAGCCTGCAATTGATTGCCTTTTTTTTATTTTTATATAGCATCATTACATTTATAGAGTCTAGTGGGAAAAAGAAATAGTTCTTTATGACAATTTGTATGAAACGAAATATTTGTCTTTTTATCGTAGTTATTTTGTTTACTTCATGCGGCTCCACAGTAAACGAGTCGTCACTGAAAAACTTGAATGGTTATTGGGAAGTTCAAAAAGTAGTGTTTCCCAATGGAAGTGAAAAAATCTTACCGCCCAGTGAAACTCATGACTACTATGAATTCAAACAAAACAAAGGGTTTCGTAAAAAGGTTACGCCTTTGATTACTGGTAATTACTTGGTTAACGATCTAAAAGACGAATTTGTATTAGTTGAAAAAGAGGGTGAATATTACATGAATTATAAAACCTTTTTGTCTACCTGGTCCGAGCAAATTAAATCGATTGATAAAGAACAATTGGTTTTGGAGAGCGAAGAACACTATCAATATTATTATAAACGGCCTCAAGTTTTTTCTGTAAAATAATGGCAAAACGACTAGGAAACGACAGTCCTATTGGGTCAATTTTAAACGAGATTATCGACCGAAACAACCTGCAATCGGGTTTGGATGAAGTTGATGTAAAAACCGCTTGGTTTTCACTCATGGGAAATGGAGTTGGCACGTATACCCGAGAGTTGATGGTTAAAAATAAAACGCTCTATGTAGTGCTAAGTTCGGCTGTATTGCGGGAAGAATTGCATCATGGACGAGATAAAATTATTGCCCTAATTAACGAGGAGTGCAAACGAGAGGTAATTACCAAAGTCATTTTACGATAAAAAAAATCCCGTTCGTAAGAGCGGGACTTTTTTTATTGGGAGTATCGATTTAGAATTGCTCTCTACCCGAAAAGTGAAAAGCCGATTCAATGGCTGCATTTTCATCGCTGTCTGATCCATGAACTGCATTTTCTCCAATAGAAGTAGCATATTTTTTACGAATAGTTCCTTCAGCTGCATCAGCAGGATTAGTTGCGCCAATTAAAGTTCTAAATGCATCAACCGCATTTTCTTTCTCCAAAATAGCCGCTACAATTGGACCTCTAGTCATAAACTCAACCAATTCACCAAAAAATGGACGAGCCGCATGTACAGCATAAAAAGCTTGCGCATCAGCCACAGTTAGTTGTGTAAGTTTCAATGAAACAATTTTAAAACCTGCTTCAGTAATCATGTTTAGGATTCCGCCAATGTGCCCGTTTTCTACAGCATCAGGCTTAATCATGGTAAATGTTCTATTCGTTGTCATGTATTCTTGTTGTTAAATTTGGCTGCAAAAATAGTTTTTTTTGAAGCAATTCCTGCTGTCCGCTGTATCTTTTTTTTAGACTCCAAGTTGTATGTAAAACGAATTAGTAATAAAAAAAGGATGCCGCTCCCATCAGGGCTAGTTTCTTAAAATAAAAAATCCCTTGTTACCATGTAACAAGGGATTTTTTTATTAAAAATTCGTTTGCTTAGTTTTTAACCACTTTTACAGTAGAAGTAGCTGAAGCAGTAGCAATTCTTGCGAAGTAAATTCCGCTATTTAAAGCAGAAGCATCAACAACAGCTGATGTAGCTTGAGGAGCAACAGTCATAACTGTTTTTCCTAAAACATCCATGATTTGGATAGAAGTAATCGCTTCGTTTGCAGAAGCTATATTCCACACATTTTGTGATGGATTTGGATACACTTTAAAGTTACCATTGTTGAATGATACGCTTGATAAAGAAGGTGAAAAGAAATAGTCACCAGTTACTTTATTGAAATCAATATCATAGGTTCCAGGAACAGATGGGATATTTGGACCACTTAAAGTTGCTACTCCTGCAGGCCAATCAGCGCCACCCCAGTTTACTGTCCACGAATTTCCTTCACGGAATTTACACTCACCCACACCAAGTGTGAAGTTTGTCATTGAATACAACACACCGTCTGTTGTAGCAAGGTTGAAATCAAATCCATCACCCCAACCACCAGTTGCGCTTCCTGTAAGGCTTACAATTGGGAAGAAGAAGTTGTATTCACCTGTTTCTCTGTTAAAAGTAACTGAATACGTTCCAGCTACACAAGGAATGTTTGGTCCACCTTGAGTTGCTACACCAGTAGGCCATGCTGAATCACCCCAGTTTACAGCCCAGTCACTTCCTTGACGGAATTTAATTTCACCTGAAGATAAAGTTAATCCACTAAGCGTATAGTTGATTCCATCTGTGGTGTTTAAATAGGTATCATTACCCCAACCTGTTGCACCTGAACCAGTAATTGAAATTATTTGGAATATAGGAGCAGCAGTAAATGTGTATTCACCAGTAGCAATGTTTAAAGTTACCGAAGAGTAATCGCCACCCACAACAGGAATAAATAATGAAGCATCAGAAACTACTCCGCCAGGGAAGGTGTCACCACCATAAATAGTAGCATCAACATCAAATTGTGCAGTTCCATCTACAAGTGTTGCATTGTTTATGTAGTAGTTTTCAGCATCGGCAGTAGCCAATAACAATCCATCTACAGAGGTTACAGCTGTACCAACTAATTTTACAACAGGAATTGGAGCTCCTCCAGTAAAGTTATATTCACCAGTTGATTGGTTGAAAGTAATGTTGTAAGTTCCGGCAATTGCAGGAATGTTTGGTCCGTCTTGTGTACCTGTTCCACTTGGAAAAGTAGTTGCTCCCCAGTTGGTTGTCCATTGTCCATCCAATCTAAATTTGAATTCACCACCCGGCATGATGAAGTTGTCTAATGTCCAGATCACGCCATCAGTAGAGGAAAGATTCACATCAACACCCCATGCGCCAGATGCACCTGGACCAGTCATTGATACCTGTGCGTTGCTGCTGAAGCTCACTACGAACAACATAAGCAATGAATAAAGTAAATTTCTTTTCATAGTTTTAGTTTTAAATTGTTAAAAAAGTTTGGTAAAAGTAAGTAATTTTAATAGAATGGTCTTTATACAATAGTTAAATAAGTAAACGAAAACGTTTTCGTGTTGATAACATTATTTAATTGTTATTTTTTTATTTGGCTGATTTAACAGCTTGTAAATGAACGTAAACCCATCCATTTGGTCAATCGAAAAACAAGCAAGTGAACTTTGGTTTTAATGGATCTAGTTTTGCTAGCAATTCATCAATAAACCCATGTCCGAGCAAACTGTAATACTCAGAAATATTCACCGTGCGTTCGGCCAATTTTTGTCCGGGGAAAACATCATTTTGAATAGACAAAATCCGGTCAATGTTTTCTTGTTGTGCTTTAGTATGTGCCTTATGTAATCGTTTTTCTAATGCCAACAATCCTTTCATTTGCTTTGCTTCTTGGGCTTTCAACATATTTAAAAATGAGGGATGAGTTGCTTTTGCCTGTTCATGCATAGCGGTAAATTGGTTCGCCAACTGTTGTTTGATATCGGTAAAATCTACTGTATTTGATGTGGTTTTTGAAATAAATGCAGCTATAAGTTCCTTAGGTGTTAAAAATAAATCTTCCCAAACGAGGGGTGTTTTCTCCCATTTTGCTTTTGTTTTGTTTGAGGCAATTACAACCGAATTGCGCAACAATAAAACAGGGAACGTAACCTGTGCTTTGGCAAACATCGAATTCAGTTCTAGCCAATACGCTAGTTCGCCGCCGCCACCTATATAACATAAATTGGGCAATATCACTTCTTGATACAAAGGTCTAAGCAAAACATTCGGGCTAAATTTTTCAGGTTCGTTAGCTGCCAACTGCTTTATTTCATCAGCCGAAAATTCCAACCTTGTGTTCAAAACCTTATAGCGATTGTTTTCAAACACAATTCGCTCACGCAAGTTATTCTCTATAAAAAATAAATTGATTTCCCTTGGATTCACCTGAATTTTATAGGTATTCATGGCTGCAATCGTACTACTTACCTCAGTGTAGGAGAATTGGGTTGTCAGTTCGTTTTGTATGTAAGGAGTAAATACTGTTTTTAATTCACGGGAATCGCCGTCAACTATAACCAATCCGTACCTTCCAAACAAACTATTAACCAATTTTCGAGTGGCTTCGGCTAGTGATTTACTTGTTAAATATGACTCAGAAAACAAGGCTAGCATTTCTTGCGAAGCAATTGAATTGCCCAATAGTAATTTTATTTGATCGATTACTTTATCCATTCCTTGGGTGTCCATACGTCCCACAGCGCCATTGCCTTGTTTTTCCCAAATCACTTTTTTGTTTTTCACATAGACGTGATTAATCTCGGCCAAATCATGATCTTCGGTAGCCATCCAATAAACCGGCACAAAGTTTTTATCTGGGTAAGTTTGTTTTAATTGGTTGCACAAGTTTATAGTAGTGATAATTTTGTAAACGAAATACAACGGTCCCGTGCCAATATTCAGCTGATGTCCTGTGGTTATAGTAAAAGTAGTTGACTCACGCAGTTGGGCTAAATTGCGCTTGGTTTCTGCGCTTATGGTAATGTTTTGGTATTGCGCGTCTAATGAGTTTGCCAGTACTTCCCGAAAATGCGCTGGATAATTGGCGGCTTTTTCATCGAGTTGGGCTTTGAAATTTTCTAGATTAGGAAACCGATTGTACAAAGTGCGAATCGATTCTTTTTCAAGTAAATAATCGTGAATTAGTGGAGTAAAAAAAGTAGAGTTAGCGTAGGCAGAACAATCTTCGGGCATAGCAACGAATTTTTGGTAAAAATAGCAAAAAAACCCATTCTTCTTTGGTAATCCTCGATTCGCTTTTCAGTGTCATTAATTCTATTACTTTTGTACAAAATACATTCCTTGAATTCTATTTTATTTGTCACGCCGCCCTTTACACAGCTGAATACACCCTACCCAGCAACGGCCTATTTGAAAGGGTTTTTAAATACCAAACAAATTGAGTCTTACCAATGCGATTTGGGAATTGAAACCTTGTTGGTGTTGTTTTCAAAAGCGGGATTAACTCAATTATTTGAAAATGCAGCGCAACAATCCAATCAGTCTATTTGGACTGAAAATGATCATCGAATTTTTGGATTACAAACCAATTATATTCAAACCATTGATTCGGTAATTGCCTTTTTACAAGGTAAAAGTCCCAGTTTGGCCAAGCAAATTTGCTCCGGCTATTTTTTGCCCGAAGCCAGCCGATTTGCCCAAGTTGAAGAAACCGAATGGGCCTTTGGTACTTTAGGTATACAAGACAAGGCCAAGCACTTGGCTACCTTATATCTAGAAGATTTATCCGATTTTATTGTGTCGGTTGTGGATGAAAATTTTGGATTTAGTCGTTATGCGGAACGCTTAGGACGAAGTGCGTCTAGCTTTGACGAATTGTATGCCAAATTACATCAGGAGCAGACGTTCATAGACCAACTCAGTCTTAGATTATTTGCTTCCAAAATAAGTGAAATTCAACCTAAATTACTCTGTTTATCGGTGCCTTTTCCGGGTAATTTATACAGTGCTTTTCGTTGTGCCCAATGGGCGAAACAACATTTTCCAAACTGTAAAGTAGCCATGGGTGGTGGATTTCCCAATACCGAATTGCGTTCAATTTCAGATCCT
The DNA here is from genome assembly GCA_018883065.1 of Flavobacterium sp. GTDB lineage: Bacteria > Bacteroidota > Bacteroidia > Flavobacteriales > Flavobacteriaceae > Flavobacterium. The sequence continues at coordinate 16,463 of VEQT01000037.1, read as the reverse complement.
CGGGTGTTTGAATTTCTTGATTTTATCACCTTAGATGATGGCGAATTACCGCTTGAATTACTTTGGCAACACCTAGTGTATCCCGAGCTACCACGGATGTTGAAACGCACTTTTCTACTCGAATATGGACAAGTCGTGTACGTCAATAATACCACACAATCCGATTACAAGCAAGCCCAAGTGGGTACGCCCGATTATACAAATTTGCCCTTAACTAAGTACATCTCTGTTTTAGAAGTACTCAATCCGATGCATAGTTTGTGGAGCGATGGCCGATGGAATAAACTTACCATGGCGCATGGTTGCTATTGGGGCAAATGCACGTTCTGCGACATTTCATTAGATTACATCAGTTTATACGAACCGGTTGCAGCAGCCCTTATTGTGGATCGAATGGAACAACTCATCGCATCAACTGGAGAGACGGGGTTTCATTTTGTTGATGAAGCGGCTCCACCAGCGCTCATGCGTGAAGTGGCTTTAGAAATTATCCGACGAAATTTAGTGGTGAGTTGGTGGACCAACATTCGTTTTGAGAAAAGTTTCACTGCCGATTTGTGTTTACTACTCAAAAAATCGGGTTGTATCGCCGTTTCGGGTGGGCTTGAAGTGGCTTCTGACCGTTTACTGGCCTTGATTGACAAAGGTGTTTCTGTGGCGCAGGTGGCGCAGGTTACGCGGAACTTTACCGAAACAGGAATATTGGTGCATGCCTATTTAATGTATGGTTATCCCACGCAAACCATTCAAGAAACCGTCGATAGCTTGGAAATGGTTCGGCAGTTATTTGAACTGGGTATAGTGCAATCTGGATTTTGGCACCAATTTGCCTTAACAACACATAGTCCCATAGGTAAGGAACCTGAAAAATATGGAGTATCAATTTTAAATAAAGAGCCCGGAACATTTGCCAACAATGATTTGTTGTTTGCTGATGCAACCGGCATCGATCACGATCAGTTTAGTTTTGGATTGAAAAAGTCGTTATACAATTACATGCATGGCATTTGTTTTGAATTGCCCTTGCAAGATTGGTTTGATTTTACGATTCCCCAAACAACGGTATCGCCTTATTTTATTGAACAAGCAATTGATGCACAGCTTGATTTTATTCCTAAGCCTTCATCCCGAATTGTGTGGTTAGGGAATTTGCCCGAACTTTCTTTGCAGACCAAATCTAAACGCGGCCAAAAATGGTTAGTGGCGCAACTTCAGTTCCATGATTTGAAAGATAGCTTTTCAATTCAATTACCCGAGGCCGAAGGAGTTTGGTTGGAGAAAATGCTAAATCAGTGTCGAATCAATCAACCGCAAAAAATGAAGATGGCTGACATGCAGGCTTCTTATGAACAAGAGTTTGAAAATTTTGAATTGTTTTGGCAATCCAAACCACTTAAAACCTTGCGATCATTGGGCTTAGTTTGCTTGTAAGGGTTCTCCGTACAAATCAAATTCGGTGGCATCAATAATGGTGATTTGGGCAAACTCTCCCGTTTTTAAGTAGAATTTGGTGGCATCAATCAACACTTCATTGTCTACATCTGGGCTGTCAAATTCGGTACGGCCAATAAAATAACCACCTTCTTTTCTATCAATAATACAACGGAACGTTTGGCCCACTTTTTCTTGATTCAAATCCCAAGAGATCTGCGACTGCAAATCCATTAATTCAGTTACGCGCGCTTGTTTTACTTCGTCGGGCACATCGTCTTCAAGCAAATAAGCATGTGTGTTTTCTTCGTGCGAATAAGCAAAACAACCCATGCGGTCAAATTTCATTTCTTGCACAAACTCTTTCAAGATTTCAAAATCGGCTTCGGTTTCACCAGGATAACCCACAATGAGTGTCGTGCGAATGGCCATACCCGGAACGGCAGCCCTAAAATCTTTGAGTAATTGGGTTGTCTTGGTTTGTGTTGTTCCGCGACGCATCGATTTTAATATTGAATCTGAAATGTGCTGCAAGGGAATATCCAAGTAATTGCAAATTTTTGGTTCGCGTTTCATTACATCTAATACATCCATCGGGAAGCCCGTTGGGAAGGCGTAATGCAATCGAATCCATTCGATTCCTTCTACTTGAACCAAGGCTTCGAGCAGTTCAGCCAAGTTTCTTTTTTTGTAAATATCAAGGCCATAATACGTGAGGTCTTGGGCAATTAAGATGAGTTCTTTCACGCCATCTCTAGCCAAACCTTGTGCTTCTTTAACCAATTTTTCGATGGGTTGTGACACGTGTTTCCCGCGCATCAACGGAATGGCACAAAAACTACACGGACGATCACATCCTTCGGCAATTTTTAAATAGGCATAATTTTTTGGAGTAGTCGTGAGGCGTTCGCCCAATAATTCATGTTTGTAATCGGCACCCAATGCTTTGAGTAATAAGGGCAATTCCGTGGTGCCAAAAAACTGATCGATATTGGGAATCTCTTTTTCTAAATCGGGACGGTAACGCTCCGAAAGACAACCAGTCACAAATACTTTATCAACCAAACCACGTTCTTTTTTGTCGGCATATTCCAAAATCATGTTTACCGATTCGGCTTTGGCATTGTCAATAAATCCGCAGGTATTAATCACAATGATGTTGCCTTCTCGCTCGGCTGGTGCTTCGTGTTCTACGTCTTTTCCGCTTGCACGAAGTTGACCCATAAGCACTTCGCTGTCGTAGATGTTTTTGGAACAGCCTAAAGTGATGACGTTGATTTTATTTTGCTTGGTTGATTTTGTTCTCATTTTTGCTAATTGGTCTGCAAAAGTACATTAATTCTCAAAAGAATCTTCAATTGAAATTCGGTTGTTTCAACATTAAAAAAAGGCCCAGATGGGCCTTTGATTTGTTTGTTCATTTATTAGTAGGTTACAATTCAAATGTGAGAGTAGTGGTAATCGAACTCAAGGTTGTTTTCACTGCGGCTCCATCGGTAAATCCATTGGTAAAAAATGAGCGTTGTGAATTACGTTTTGCTAGGTCATAAGCCATATCGAGTCGGGTTGCGCCAAAATTAAAGCCAAATCCGCCCGAATAGGCTTGCAGTCCCCCAATTGTATATTTGTTTTGGTAGGGACTTTGTTCGTTGTGGTATCCTGCGCGAATACTCCATTGTTTAATCCGGTATTCAGCTCCAATTCGCAGTTCGGCTGTGTTTCGCAACGAAAGTTGAATGGTCGTATTTGCATTCGAAAATTCATTTTTTGGCCCCAAGCGGGAGTTGCTGTAATCTTTTACGATATAATCCAAACTGATTAGTCCTTTTTTGCCAAAAACATAGGCCAAACTACTCGTAATTTCATGAGGTGTTCGCAATTGGTAGGGGCTGTAAAGCATAATTATGTTTGACGTTGTGGAGGCTTCGTTTGGGTTGTAATTGGGCGTGAAATTTTTGGAATACAGCCGTTGGTTCACCTCGTCATTGAGCGTGAGCCATGTAGGGGATTTGTAACTCAAGCCTGCGCGAAACGAGTTGTTGAATTTGCGAATGGCACCCACCTGAAACGAAAATCCATTGCCGTAGGTGTGGATGTTGTTTTCAAATTGAATTTTTTTGATAAGAGAGGGATCAGCATTGTTTTCTTCATAAAAAATTGCACTTTTCGTATAATCTGTAAAATGCAAGTTTAGATTTACGCCAAAATACCAATTGTCTTTGTATTGAAATCCACCATTAAACATCATTTTTCCGTTGTAACCCGTTGAAAGCACATAATTCTCTTGGTAATAATTCTCGGCTGGACTAAAATTTGTTACATAGGTATCGTTGTTTGGGTTTGAAGTGTCATTGGTAATTACATTGGCAAAATAGCCCAAATAGGCTTGTTGATCGGCGTAATTTAAATCTTCGTAGTAATTATTTAACAAAGTACTTAAGTATATGCCGCCTTGGTTTGTGTTTGGATTGGCATAATAGAGAAAATAATTGGCAATCGAATTTTGATTGGTTCCAACTGCATAGGTGGCATTGTCAAAATTCACATCATTTTCATAGGCCACACAGAATGCTAATTTTTTCCAATTGTCCTTGCTATTTGAGGCATGGTATACAAAAACAGCACCGGCTTGGTTCAAATCAAACGAAATATCATTTTCAGTTGTTGAACTCCCCATGTATTTGGATGTATTTTTGGTGTTGCGGTTGTTTAAACTAGCAGAAAATTGGTTGTTAGTAAAAACAGCCGAGCCGGCAGGATTACTATTCAAAGCCGACATGTCGCCGCCCAGCGCGCCAAAAGCACCGGCCATTGCTCTAAATCGTGCACTTCCATTGGTTTCGTTCATGCTATAACGCAAAGCTTGATTGATGCCTTGAGCCCAACTACTTGAAGTAGAACAGAGCAGTAGTAGTATTGCAATTTTTTTCATGCGAGGGTAAATTTAAATGTGATTAGCGTCGGCCTCCGGCAGAAGATCGCCCTCCGCTTGAGCTAGAATTATAGTATCCACCGTTGTAATTGCCTGAGTTGGAAGGAGCGGGTGAATAGTTTCGAGTTCCATTTGATTCGTTGCTTCGTGAGGGTGCAGGATCATTTTTGGGCGAACTGCTTCCCGAGTTGTAAAAACGAGGTGAAGTTGTATTAGAGCCTTGGTTACTGGTAGAGCGTGGAACCGAATAGTTTCGTGTTCCATTTATATTCAAGTTGGGATTCGAATTAATGAATCGTGGGTTATCATAATTTCGTGTTCCCATTTCAGTATTGCGCACGGAATTTCTCGGATTGCTTACATTGTTTCTCGGATTCGGATTGCTTCGAATGGAATTTCTAGGGGTGTTGTTGTTTCCATTGGAACGTGGCGTAATTGCTCTATTTCCGCCGTAATTGGCTGTTGTGGCATAACGCCCCATACCATTTCGTCGGCCCCCTTGATAATAAGCGTTGCCGTAATACCAATTTGGACCGTAGGGATAGTAGGGGTAATAATAGTAAGGATAAAATCCACCAAAATAATTCATATACGGTTGAAACCCCCAACCCATATTGTATGGACTGTACCAGTAATCCCATCCCCAAAACAAGAATGGATCATGCCAGTAGGAATTGTACCAATAGTTGTTCATCCCCCAATTGGTGTTGTAAAAATTATAATTTATTGCAGTTGGATTACTTCCCCAAGCGCCTTGACTTCCGGTATATTCTGAAGTGTATTGAGTAGTGTGTTGGGGGGTTATGCTATCGGATACCGAAGTGTAGTGATCTACATCAGTAAATGTTTCAGCCGATTGTTGAGTGTCTTGTAAGCTACTGAAGTAGTTGGAATATTGATTGGCTTGATTAGCGGGTTGCGTGTTTTGTGTACTATTGTCAGCGGCTGAACCATATATACCATCACGGTCAAAATAGGAGGCATTTTGATACCCGCTGCAGGAAACAATAAAAACAGTTAAAAATCCAACTAAAGTATAGAAGAATACTGTGCGCAAGGAAAAAACATTCGTTTTCATATCTGGTATTTTTATTGTTGAACCCAACAAAATTAGTTAGTTTTGCCAAACATTTTAGTTAAAATAAGTTAAACAAAATTTTGAGCCAATAAACTATGAGCAAGCACCTGACTACACGCGCTGAAGATTATTCAAAATGGTACAATGAATTGGTTGTAAAAGCTGATTTAGCCGAGAATTCAGGCGTTAGAGGATGTATGGTAATCAAGCCCTATGGTTATGCAATATGGGAAAAAATGCAAGCCGAATTGGACCGTATGTTTAAAGAAACCGGACATAGCAATGCCTATTTTCCCTTATTTGTTCCTAAAAGCATGTTTGAGGCCGAAGAAAAAAATGCCGAAGGTTTTGCCAAAGAATGTGCCATAGTTACACATTATCGTCTCAAAAATGACCCTGATAAACCCGGAAAGTTAATGGTTGATCCCGGGGCTAAACTTGAAGAAGAACTCATTGTTAGGCCTACCAGTGAAGCAATTATTTGGAGTACCTATAAAAATTGGGTGCAATCGTATCGCGATTTACCTTTGTTAATTAATCAATGGGCCAATGTGGTGCGCTGGGAAATGCGTACCCGGTTGTTTTTGCGTACTGCTGAATTTTTATGGCAGGAAGGGCATACAGCACATGCTACCAAAGCCGAAGCCATTGAAGAATCAGTAAAAATGATGAACGTTTATGCTGATTTTGCTCAAAATTTTATGGCAATTCCGGTAATTAAAGGAGTAAAAACAGAAACTGAGCGCTTTGCAGGTGCCGAAGAAACCTACTGCATCGAAGCCTTGATGCAAGACGGAAAAGCCTTGCAGGCCGGAACTTCTCACTTTTTAGGGCAAAATTTTGCACAAGCATTTGATGTGAAATTTGCCACCGCCGAAGGCAAACAAGATTACGTTTGGGGAACATCTTGGGGTGTTTCTACACGCCTAATGGGCGCATTGGTAATGACACATTCTGACGATCAAGGATTGGTTTTGCCGCCAAACTTAGCGCCAATTCAAGTGGTGATTGTTCCCATTTATAAATCAGAAGAGCAGTTGGCTGAAATTTCGGCAGTTGCTCAAGAATTGGTTTCTTCCCTTAAAAATATAGGAGTTGCCGTTAAATATGACGATCGAACCACCCAAAAACCTGGATTCAAGTTTAATGAATACGAGCTTAAAGGCGTGCCTATTCGCATTGCCATTGGGCCAAAAGATCTTGAAAACGGCACCTTTGAAGTGGCTCGACGAGATACCTTGAGCAAAGAAATTGTTTCGCAAACCGCTGTTGTGGCTTATGTAAAAGAGCTTTTGGCGCAAATTCAACACGATTTATTTGCAAAAGCCTTGCATTACCGAGATACACACATCACTGAAGTGAATTCGTTTGAAGAGTTCAAGTCCGTATTGGAGACCAAAGGTGGCTTTGTTTCGGCACATTGGGATGGCACAGCTGAAACAGAAGAGAAAATTAAAGAATTAACCAAAGCAACAATTCGTTGTATAGCAATTGATCGAGTGCTAACTCCCGGAAAATGCATACTTACGGGTGCTGAATCTATTGGTAGAGTGCTGTTTGCAAAGGCCTACTAAAAAAAAAGAAAAAAAAAATAGACCACAACTTGTGCGAATAAAAAATAGTTGTATTTTTGCATCCGCATTACAGAGTTAGGCCCGTTCGTCTATCGGTTAGGACGCCAGGTTTTCATCCTGGTAAGAGGGGTTCGATTCCCCTACGGGCTACAAGAATAAAATAATTTAAGAAAAATTAAAAAATGGCAAATCATAAGTCAGCGTTAAAAAGAATCAGAAGTAACGAAAAAAGAAGAGTATTAAATCGTTACCAACACAAAACGACTCGTAATGCGATTAAAGCATTGCGTATGGCTACTGACAAATCAGATGCTGCTGCTAAATTGTCAAGTGTAATTTCAATGATCGATAAATTGGCGAAGAAAAACATCATTCACGACAACAAAGCGTCAAACTTGAAATCAAAATTGACAAAGCACGTAGCGAAATTGTAATTACTTACTCGTATTATAAATGAAAGCTCCTTATTAAGGAGCTTTTTTTATGCTTCTAATTTAGATTTTACCAATTCTAACAATTCCTTAGAGATTGGTTTTGACATGAAATCCAGCACCATTTCGTATGATTTTGATTTTTCAATATCACGAGGGTCAATGGTTGACGACAAAACAACCACTTTACTTTTAGCAAAATAGCCTCGGTACTTTTCTTCAGAAAAGGCGTCCAAGAATTCCCATCCGCCCATTATAGGCATGTTTAAATCCAAGAAAATTAAATCTGGAATTGGGCTGTTTTCATTCATTAAACGATCGAGGTAGGCTAACGCTTCTTCTCCATTTTGAGCGGTTACAATTTCATTGGCATAAGCTGCTCGTGTCATAACCATTTTGCTTAGCATAATGGTAATTGGGTCGTCGTCAATACATAATAATAAATCCATAGGGCAAGGGGTTTATTTTCTAAATAATAGTGTGAATGTGGTGCCTTTGTCAACTTTACTTTCAACGCTGATGGATCCGCCCATCGATTCAATTTGTGATTTTACCAAATACAAGCCCAGTCCTTTACTGTCTGGGTAATTGTGAAAGCGTTGGTACAAGCCAAAAATTTTGTCTTTGTTTCGATCTAAATCAATTCCAATTCCATTGTCCTTAAACATAAGCGCTATGCCATCGGGAGTTTCCTTGCTGGTAATGCTTATTTTTAAAGATCGATCGGTTGCGTGGTATTTTAAAGAATTGGTAAATAAATTCAACAAGATACTTTCCAGATACGCTTTGTTTACATACAGAGTGGGTGCGGCATCCAAGTCTATTTTTAAAACGGGTTGTATACTACTTATTAAAAAATTCAACTGACTAAATACATTTTCAAAAACTTCTTGAATGGACACATCCTCTCTTAACATAGAAGTGCTGTCTTTAATGATAATCACTTTTACCAAATCATTTACCGTTTCGTTTAGTAATTGAGTCGATTTTTTAAAGCCGTTTAACAGCAATTCGACTTCTGGATTATTAATTGGGGTGTCCTCCAAAAGGGTAAGCAGACCTGATAAATTAGAAAGCGGAGCGCGTAAATTGTGAGAAGTGATATAAGAAAATTGCTTGAGATCGGTATTGTTTTGGGTAAGTTCCCGAATAAGCTGTTCTTTTTCCTTCTCTTGTTTTTTCTCGGCGGTAATGTCTCTTTGAATAGAAACCCAGTGGGAATGTTCACCTTCTTGGTTGGTAATGGGTAACATGATAAAATTTACCCAATAACCTTCGCCTGATTTGTTGTAATTTAAAGTTTCAAACTGATATGATTTTTTCGTTTTTAAGGCTTTTGCTATTTGCGGTAATACTTTAACTACGGATTCTTTAGACATATAAACCGAAGGCGTTTTGCCAATTACCTCCGCAGGTTTGTATCCTGTAATCTTCGTGAAAGCTGGATTCACAAATACAATTTTAGGTACTGTTTGGTTGGTTTTTTCGGTTTCTGTAATCACTACTGCGTCTTTGGTTTGTGTAACTACAGTTTCCAATAATTTCAAACGTTGCTCTTCAGTTTTTTGTTTACTGATGTCTTGTATTGCCCCAATCATTCGAATGGCTGTCCCGTCCTCATCTTTCACCAAGAACCCACGGTCAAAGACAAATTTATAGGTGCCGTCGGCACAACGAAATCGATACTCATCTTGCCATTTCTCTGTTTTTTGTTCAATAAACGAATACAAGCGCACCGACATTTTAATGCTGTCTTCCGGGTGAATTCGGTCAAACCACCAACTCGAGGTGTTTCCAACCTCTTCTTTTTTGTAGCCAAAAACTTCTTCAATTCCCTTGTTCCAAATAAAATAATCCTCCTGAATTTTCCAATCCCAAATGGTATCGCTGGTCGCTTTGGCTACAATGTCATAGCGTTCATTTGATTCTTTAATTTCATCATCGGTGCGTTTGAGCGTTTCAATAAAAGCAGAACTACTGTCTTCGTTTTTTCCTATAACATAATACAAAAATGCCGCCGAAATACCCACAAAAAAAAGGTCTTTTGCTAAATAAATTAGGGATAAAGTAGAAGTTGCAAGCACATATGAAGTCAATAAAAAGTAACTACCAACAGCCAAGGGTATAAATAAAAACAGAAAATAAAGGGCTATTTTATTGGACTTCTTTTTCATTGTCTCAAATATAAAAAATAATACGAATTTTTGATGTCAAAATCCCGCCTTATTTGTGTTATTCTTTAAGGTGTAAAGAAGCCGTTAAGTTAATTTGTAATCGGTTTTTTATGTAAAAATAAAGTGTAGCTTTGCACCCATTAAAAATCACAGATGGAATCGATTAGAAACATTGCTATTATTGCCCACGTTGACCACGGTAAAACAACTTTGGTAGACAAAATTATGTACCATTGCCAACTTTTTCGCGAAAACGAAAACACAGGCGATTTAATTCTCGACAACAACGACTTGGAGCGTGAAAGAGGAATTACCATTACGTCCAAAAACGTATCTGTGGTTTACAAAGGAACCAAAATTAACATTATCGATACCCCTGGACACGCCGATTTTGGTGGAGAGGTAGAACGCGTGTTAAATATGGCCGACGGGGTTTGTTTGTTGGTAGATGCCTTTGAGGGCCCAATGCCACAAACGCGTTTTGTTTTGCAAAAAGCCATCGATTTGGGATTAAAACCTTGTGTGGTTATCAACAAAGTAGACAAAGAAAACTGTACACCAGAAGAGGTGCATGAAAAAGTATTCGATTTGATGTTTGAATTGGGTGCCGAAGAATGGCAATTGGATTTTCCTACTGTGTATGGTTCGGCCAAAAACAATTGGATGTCAGACGACTGGAAAAATCAAACCCAAAATATTGAGCCACTTTTAGACATGGTTATTAATAACGTACCGGCTCCCAAAGTTTCGCAAGGAACTCCCCAAATGCTTATTACGTCGCTTGATTTTTCATCCTTTACCGGTCGAATTGCGATTGGTCGTTTGGAACGTGGCGAATTAAAAGAAGGAATGCCGATTTCCTTAGTAAAACGCGACGGAAAAATCATCAAATCTCGTATCAAAGAATTGCATACGTTTGAAGGATTGGGTCGTAAAAAAGTAACCGAAGTGGTTGCTGGAGATATTTGTGCCATTGTCGGTGTCGAAGGATTTGAAATTGGCGATACGATTGCCGATTTTGAAAACCCAGAAGCTTTGCAAACCATCGCCATTGATGAGCCAACGATGAGTATGTTGTTTACCATTAACGATTCACCTTTTTTCGGAAAAGAAGGAAAATTTGTGACTTCGCGCCACATCAAAGACCGTTTGGCCAAAGAGTTAGAGAAAAACTTGGCTTTAAAAGTTGGCGATACCGATTCAGCCGATAAATTCATGGTATTTGGTCGCGGCGTTTTGCACTTGTCTGTACTCATAGAGACCATGCGTCGTGAAGGGTACGAGTTGCAAATTGGACAGCCCCAAGTAATCATCAAAGAAATTGACGGAGTAAAATGTGAACCTATCGAAGAATTGACCATCGATTTACCCGAAACCTTGTCGGGAAGAGCAGTCGAATTTGTAACCATTCGCAAAGGTGAGATGCTTAGCATGGAAGGCAAAGGCGAACGCATGATCGTAAAATTCAATATTCCTTCTCGAGGAATTATTGGTTTGCGTAACCAATTGCTCACAGCAACAGCCGGTGAAGCGATTATGGCGCACCGATTTATAGGCTATGAGCCCTACAAAGGAGAAATTCCGGGTAGAAATAACGGTTCATTGATTTCTATGGAAAACGGGAAAGCGATTCCGTATTCTATTGATAAATTACAAGACCGCGGTAAATTCTTTGTAGATCCAAACGAAGATATCTACGAAGGGCAGGTAATTGGTGAGAACACCCGCAGTGATGATATGACGGTGAATGTTACCAAAACCAAAAAATTATCAAACGTTCGTTCGTCTGGTGCCGATGACAAAGCGCGAATTATTCCGGCAATTAAGTTTTCGCTTGAAGAAGCTTTAGAGTACATTCAAAAAGACGAGTACGTAGAAGTGACGCCAAAAAGTTTGCGTTTACGTAAAATTTATTTGAACGAAAACGACCGCAAGCGTTTCAAAATCTAAATTGTTTGTTCATCATAAATAAAAAACCCATTCTGTACTAGAATGGGTTTTTTTATGGGAGCTGTTCCAGCTGTCCGCGGTATCTTTTGTTCGTTTCTCCCAAAAGGATGCTGCTGCCATCTGGGCTAGTTAGCAGGTAATATAAACTGCAACGGAATGGCTAGGCGCTCTTTCCAGGATTGCTCCGAATGGTCTTTGCCTGGGAAAAATTGCGTACGCCAATGTAAAGCATCAAATCCTTTCTCTTTCATTACTTCATCTACTTTTTGTTGCAAAGGCGGATACAAGGCATCCAAGGTTTGATCGCCGTAATCAAAATAGATTTTATTTGTGTTTGGGTTGGGCAAATGGTTGCGCAGATAGTTCAAAAAAGCATCGGGTACGGGATTGCCTTCCACCGCAAAAATACCTGGCCAATGGGTAGATAAGCAAGCAGCACCTCCAAATACATCTGGGTATTCACACAGCGCATACAGCGAAATCAATCCGCCCATACTCGATCCGGCAATACAAGTAGCGTCAGGCTTCGGATTTACCGAATAATGGCTGTCAATATAGGGCTTCAGTTCGGTAACTAGGAATTGCAAATAGGCATCTGACACCGGCACAAATTTGTCGGTAATGCGGCCTTTTTCTTTGAGGGATTGGGTTACCAATTGCTTTTGTGCTTCCGTCAGCGATTCGTATGGTTTCTGCGGAAAATACTCCGGATGACGCAATGGGCTATTGTTTATGCCCACCACAATAAAGTCGCGTGTTTGTTGATTGGCTTGTAATTTGCTGGCGGTTTCGTCTACTTCCCAGGCTTGTTTGTTCCAGGTAGTTGTGGCATCAAAAAGCATTTGTCCGTCATGCATGTATAACACGGCATATTTTTTGTCAGCCGAATAGCCGTTTGGCAACCAAATTTCTACATCGCGTGCAGCAATAAATTTGGATTCAAAATTAGAGATGTAATATAGGGTTCCGTTGCTTACAGCAGGTTGTTGACCTTTCATAAGACTTGGTAATAGCAACAAAATCAAATAAAGTCGAATGGATTTCATGTTTTATCGTTTGAGTGAAAAATGACCTTTAACCAGACGTTGGTCTTCAAATGATATTGTATACCAATAATCATCTGCAGGCAAGGAAGCGCCATTAAAGGTTCCGTCCCAGCCGGTTCCCATGGGAGCCATTTCTTTCAACAATTTCCCCATTCGGTCGTAAATACGAATCACAGATTGGGCATTGTATTGGGCTGTAACTCCGCGCACATTCCAGGTATCATTCACCCCGTCACCATTTGGTGTAAAGAAATTGGGAATGCCCAATACATTTACTTCTACAGGACCTATTGTTCCACATCCTTTGGTGTCTTTAACATATACTTGGTGTGTACCCGGCGCTACATTATAAAAGTAGTTGCTTTCTTGATAGGAATCAATATAGTCTAAAGCATACACATAGGTGCCCAAACCAGTTGTGTTCACAGTTATTGAATTAGTCTCTGTAATGTCGGTTACATCAATACTGGTTATGGTTGCTTTTTCTGAAGCTGTAACCACTATGCTTCTTGTTCGTGAACACATCGAGCTCGTACTCACTTCAACAGTATAGAGTCCCTCTTCATTTACTACCAAGGTGTGTTGGGTAGCACCACTTATGGCAGTACCATCTTTATACCACTGGTAGGTATAGTCACTTGGATTTACACCACCCAATAGACCTGCATCAAGTGTTCGGGTAAAATTTGGATCATCAGAACACACCAACACATTGGCCAAGCCCAATTCGTTTAGGTCAATTTGCGGAAGTGATAATACTACGAGTGGGATAGATGCCGAGATGGCACAACTGTTGTTTATATTGTTAACCAGCGTTACAGTCAAGGTTTGTGTAGAACTTATAAGTGGATTTTGTAAAGGATACCCCAGGAATTGTCCTGAACCACTGGTGTAATTTAGGTTAAAACCCGTTTGTCCATTAAGCAATTCGGATTCTATTCCAGCCGCATCAAAACCAATTGTTCCATTTTGGTCGATAGGGTATAATTCATCATCACACAGTTGAGTTAAAGCGGAACTAATGGGAAAGGCCTCTGGCAAATCATCTACAATAAACGTGAGTGTAGATTCTTCGAAACAGGCACCAGATGGATCAGCAGTTACATCATTGGTTGCACGCACAGTCACCGTTGTTGAAGTGTTTACTACAAACGGATTGGGCAACGGACTAGAAAGTGGATTTCCATTTGCATCAAAATAGCTCAAGCTTACTTGTGTTTGTCCATTTAATAAAGCGGACTCAATGTTGGAGGTGTCAAACAAAAACTGTCCGTCGTGGTTGTCATCGCATTCCCGTATCACATTTCCGGGTGTAATATCATCGAGTACTGGCAAAGCTTCAACTGTAAGTTGGATGTAGGGTCCCAATGCATAACATGAATTATCAAGGGTACTTTTTACACGTATCCAAATTGCTTGTTGATTGGGATACCCAATGTTTCGGTAATTGAATATAGAATTGGGGTCTGCTGCATTTTGGGATATTTCAAGCGAATTACCCAAGGCGTCGGTTTCTACTGCTGCATCTATTCCATTTTTGTAATATTTTATTGTAAATGAGGCTGTTGTTGGAAGTAGTGCCGTTACTGCAGCGGTAACACTACTAAAGTTAAAACTAGCAATACCATCGCGGTCATCGTTGTTGGCGTTGTTGTTTCCAAATGTGTCCAAGTAGTCGTCGCATTTAGCAAAACTCCGTGAGAACGAAGCCGGAATTTGTGTAGCTGAAACGATAATCGACAAGGAATTTATAGCCACACATCCATTGGCATTTTCAACCCGAACCCAAATAGTTGCCGAATTGGTGAAAAATTGTTCAGGCAAATTGATATAAGCGGGATTTGCCGTATTGCCTGCTTGTGCTGCTGTTTGTGTTGTATAATAGGAGAAGGTTTCTACCGCAGCTTGTGCCGATAGTTGCGCTTCAACCGATTTTAAATTTACATACGTAAACCCATCTGTTAGCGCGTCGTCATCACATTGTTTGATAACAACTGTACCCGCTACAACGGGCAAGTCATATACAGTAAGTGTGACTTCAGCCGAATACACTTCACAACTGTTCCCGTTTTTTTGCAAGAGCACACGATACACATTTCCGTTTAAACTGCTTGGTACCGCACTAAAATTCAATTGGTTGGTAGTAACACCCGAAACAGTTGCCGTGTTGGTAAGATTTATCCATGTACCCGCAATGTATTGTTGCCATTGATAACTGTCAACCGGAGTGGTGCTAATGGTAAACGAAGTATTTTCTATAGCACAAACAGCTACCGATTGAGGTTGGGTGTTTATACTTATGGGTCCTGAAAGGATGTAATTTAAATTTGGCAGTGGGGTGTATCCGGTGGTTGCATTGCTCACTGTTCCTGCTGCACTTACTTGAGTAGGCAATGTGTCGCCTAAAATACCATCTGCATTGGCATCACTATAACCCGCTTCAAGCACATCCAAACAACCGTCGTCATCGCTTTCCAAATCAATATAATTGGCCGAAGCATCGGTGTCCGAATTGACCACTGTGTAATTTACTATTCCTGAATCGATCGAAGTTTCAAGCACATTCGCTAGCCCGTTTAATCCTACAACTGTACCCGCATCGATTTGCCCATTGAAGTCCACATCGGGTGCACTGCAACCCGATTCAACCAAGTCATAAATACCATCGTTGTCGCTGTCTAGATCCAAGTAGTCAAGCACACCATCACCGTCTGTATCGGCCAAAACCAAACCGTTGTATTCGTCAAACAAACCATCGGCATTGGCATCAACCAAAGGCGATAGGGTGGATAAGCCTTGTGACTCTATTGAATCCAAAATACCATCGTTATCGCTGTCAAGATCAAAATAATCTGGCACATTGTCGCCGTCAGAATCACGGGGAACGCAAGTAGCTTGTAATTCCCATTGCACTTTGGCAATTTCGGCATCAGATAAATTGAGTAGTGTAAATTTAAAACTACTGCTGTTTGCCGATTGAAAGCTAAAATTACCAAGTCCAAAAGCCAATGGTGTGGCACTATTTAATCGGAAGCGAATTTCAAATGATGAAAATTGTGTGATATTACTCTCATATATTCCATCGTAATTGGTGTCAATCAACAGTTGATTGTTGGGATTGAGTACCGTGATTGTTTTGTCTATATCAGAATTGATAATAATTTCTACATTTCCATTCAACAAAGCCAAAGGATCTCCAGTAGTTGGGTAACTTAATTTAAAGGCAGTAGGTTGCGTAAATGTTTTAGTAAATTGTACGCTGTTGCCTTTTCCGATGGGTGCTTCAGTAATAAAATTCCCCGAAGCTGTTCCAGTATATGGTGTTGGCGAAGGAAGAGAAGTTCCGCTTGTTTGCACGTTGAGGCTTGTAGGGTCTACCAAATCTACGGCTTGGTTCCCCAACGATTCGGTACAATTGGGAATGCCATCGTTATCCCAATCTAGGTCAATGTTATCGTTGGCCGCGTCATTATCAGAATTAATTGCACAGGTACTCACGGGTATATTGTCAGAAACTAAGGTTGAGTTGCAGGTTGCAATAGTAGCTTTTACATAATAATAACCTGGCGTAAGGGGTAAATATACATTGGCATTTGCACCCGGAATAGCTGTATTGTTAAAGTACCATTGAAACACATCAAACGGACTGATCGAATTAACCGAAATCGTGGTGTTGGGAATACAATTGGATTGAGCTACGTTTAAAACATCAAAACTCACCTCAGGCTTGAAGGTAAAACCCGAAAAAAAGCCGCCAAATGTTGCCGCACCATCAGTTCCATAGGCAGCCAAGTACAATTGTGCACTCGAAAAAGCAGCAATGTTTCCGGTTAGTCCTGTAATGATG
>VEQT01000094.1 GCA_018883065.1 Flavobacterium sp. | reverse complement strand
AGTATATTCCGACGCCGTTGGTAAACGTGCAGATGGAATGAAAACTATTACTGCCTGGAGCAAAACCGAAGCAAGATTAGTTTCAGCTATTCAGGAACAGCAAAAAATGATTGTTAGTCTATTAAAACGAATTGAAACATTGGAGGCCCAATAAAATGTCATTAACAAAAGTCACTTATACCATGATTGATGGCGCTTGGACTAACGTACTTGATTATGGCGCTGACCCAACTGGATTAACTGATAGTACCACTGCATTACAAAATGCAATTGATTCTGGGGCGCCTGTGTACATCCCCATGGGCACATATCTTACGGATGTTCTTACCGTTAGGACAGGCCAAGGATTTCAGTTTATTGGTGCTGGAGCAGGTAAAACTATTTTTCTTGAAAAAACAGCAAACACAGGGATTTTAAAAAATCCCAACGGTGTTCAATTCAATGGCCGCATTGGGCAATTTTCTATAAAAGCCAACGCATCTTCAAATGGAACTGGATACGGTATTCTTGTGTCTGGTTTTTACAATACAATTTTTGAACAAATTCAATATCTGTCTAATGGAAGTGGCTATTGGGAGTCAATGTTTAATGTTTCCGCATCGCCGCAATTGTGTTATGGAAACACAATCAACCAAATGGAAATAAGAGAACAAGTTGGGCCAAAAGTTGGCGTGTTATTTTCAAATGGTAATCAAGGTGTTTTATATAATGCCAACGCTTGCACAATTAATGACGGGCTTATCGCAAACAATACTCTGATGGTTTGCGCCATCAATGCGGCACGAAGCATTAATGTCACTATAAGCAGTATGCTTATTGAACGTAACTATACGACCGCAACGATTACAGGACTTCAAGCAGATGCCGCTTTAGGGATTAATGCTGGTCAAGCTACTTGCATTATTGGAAATTATTTTGAACAATTAAATCCTTGGATTCAATATGAAAATCCAGCCGACGGTGGTGGCGATAATGGATTTGTTGCGGGTAACCATTTTTCTCCAAACTGGATAACAACAACTACGTTTTTTAACGGCGCAAAAGGTAATGTATGGGTAGGAAACGATGAAAATCCACTTACACCAATAAATTTTTCGGGTTCTACTGGCTTAAACTGGAAAATTGGCGCGCATGATGTACCAGCAAACCCCACAATTACTTACGCTAGCGGAACTACCGGGGCGCTTGCTAACACAAGCGTTGTATTGGTTAATAATGCTGCGTCTTTTGATTTATCATACAAAATTACTGCTGAATGGACACCTACATCAAGCGGCACAAATAATACATCTTTATTTAATATTTCTGTTCCTACAGGATACTCAGTAAAAAGTTTTAGCGTAACTGGAAATATGCCGGCATTTAACGCCCAACCAGTTATTTGTGCTACTACTGGCTCAAGTACCGCGGTTGTGTCAAATACACAAACTACAGCTATTGTAATTATTGCTTACATTTGTTTTTCTAAAACAACTTTTTAAATTAAATATGAGTGAAGCGCAAGCCACCCAAATACTTGTAAAGGCCTAATATGACCGTCATCGTCAACGTACTGATCCCCGCCAAAAC
>VEQT01000036.1 GCA_018883065.1 Flavobacterium sp. | reverse complement strand
ACCCAATACATCCCAAGTGTCATGCTTTTTTGCTTGCACGCGCGAATACCCTACAAACGAGGCAGCAACATAACTCGGAATACCATAGCCCCAACCGTATTTGCGTTGGATAAAGGCAGCTCCAGCAAAAGCACTTGTGGTATGCCCCGATGGAAAGGAATAGTTGTCGGTTCCGTCAGGCCTGCGTTTAAGTACAATGTGCTTAAGGACTTGAGCAGCAACAATGGCTGAACCATAGGTTTTGATGAATTGCCAAGTAGGTTTTTGTTCGTCTTCTTTACAAAGTAGAGTAGCGCTCAATGCGGCGGCTGGAACCACAAATTGCATTATGTCACCTGCCGTAGTGACCGAACTATTTTGTGCCTTGCTTTTTGGTGCGATTATAACAAGTAACACCAGTGCGAATAAAATGTTTTTCATGGTTAAAACGTGATGGTCGCACCAACAACTTTGGTGTTTAGTATTCGATTAAAATTGTAGCGCGTATTGAAGCTTGTTTTTTTCTCTTTAATCAGGGTGTCTCCAGTTTGTATTTTCGTGATTCGTCGGTGGGCAATGTTTTTTCCCATTACACAACCAATTAGAATTGCAATAGGATAGTCAGATGCCCAGTGTACTTTTCCGCTCATCATATTAAATGCCATAGCTCCACCCAAACCGTAGCCCACGGGTTTAATCCATTTATATTCGGGATAATTTTCGGCTATAATGGTAAAGGTGGCAAACCAAGTAGCCATATGACCAGAAGGTACTGCGTCATAACTTGGGGTATCGCTCGAGTAAGCTGTAAAACTTGGAAACGGTGTCCAATGCCCACCATCTTGTGTAGCTGCAAACGGACTTTGTCTACCAGTAATTCGTTTGATTGTTTGTGTAGTGATTCCTACCGAAATCAATGCCTCAACCAATTCATTAGACGTATTTAAAGCCCGGTAGTCATCGGGACCTATTTTTCCTACTGCATAGAAAAATCCACTCAAAAGTAAAGTAGTATTTCCATTGCCAATGTAGTACATCGCCGAGGAAATGCTGGATGGAACTACTTCTAATCCAAATATTCTTTTGTAGTATAACGACTCATTTGTCCAGCCCCAACGCGCGCCAATCTTTGACGATTCATCGATTAATTTTTGGTCATAGGGTAAAATAAGTAAAGTAGATCCCAGCGCTAATCCATCCCATTTTAGGTTTTCTTTTTGCACGGTAAACTTTCCTAATTCATATAAATCAGTAGGAATAAACCGAAAGATATCCCATGTTTTTGGTGCTTTGTAGCTGTAAGTGAGTTCTGGGGAAACTTTAAATTCTTGTCGATCTACTGCAATACTATCGAGTTGTTGGGCTGATGCAAGTTGCAAAACAAAACATAAAATGAAAAGAAGACCAATTTTAGAAAAGTGCATACGATGAATTTAAAAAATCAAAAATAGTATTTTTTGGTTAGTTGTATTTGGAATTTAAAGTTTGAGATTTTGAATAAAAATAGCATCAAGCATTTTCATCAGTTACAAATTGCGCATCATATAGTTTTTTGTAATACCCTGTTTCATTTTTGAGCAAATTGGCATGGGTGCCTTTTTCAACAATTTCTCCTTTATCCATTACAATAATGGTGTCGGCATTTATAATTGTGGCCAACCGGTGGGCAATGACAATCGAGGTTCTGCCTTGGGTAATTTTTGCCGTTGCATGCTGAATTAATTCTTCCGAGTAACTGTCAATAGAGGAGGTGGCTTCGTCCAAAATGAGAATACTCGGGGCACTTACATAGGCGCGTAAAAAGGCAATCAATTGACGTTGGCCTGAGGAGAGCATCACGCCCCGTTCTTTTACATTGTAGTGGTAGCCCCCCGGCAAACTCATGATAAATTCGTGAAGGCCTATGTTTTTTGCAGCTTCGTCCACTTGTTCTTGGCTGATGTCGGGATTATTGAGCGTGATGTTCGAAATAATGGTATCGGCAAACAAAAACACATCTTGCAACACCACGGCTATTTGCTTGCGAATGGAACCCAAACGAAAATCATTTACGTTAATGCCGTCAATAAAAATGTCGCCTTTGTCAATTTCATAAAACCGATTCAACAAATTGATGATGGTTGATTTTCCAGCACCGGTTGCGCCAACAATGGCCACGGTTTGTCCCGCTTTTACTTCAAAGCTTATTCCTTTGATGACTTCCTCGCCAGGAACATAACTAAAGTGAACGTCCTTGAATTGAATATTTCCCTCAAATCTTGCTGCCTCGATTGTACCTGATACTTGTAAATGATCGTGTGTGTCTAGAATATCAAAAACCCGGTTGGCCGCAATCATGCCCATTTGCATTTCGTTGAATTTATCGGCAATTTGACGCAACGGATTAAATAACATGCCGATAAACATGGTGTAAGAAAATAAATCACCAAAGGTGGTAAAATGATCGCCATTCAAAATATTGATGCCGCCATATAGCACAACAAAACCCAAAGAAAGCGAGGTAATTATATCGGCAATTGGAAAAAAAATGGAGTTGTATAAAATGGTTTTTATCCATGCCTTGCGGTGTTTGTCATTAATTTCTGAAAACTTTTTGGCTTCAATGGCTTCCCGATGAAATAACTGTACAATTTTCATACCTGTAACCCGCTCTTGTACAAAGGTGTTCATGTGGGCAATTTGGTTGCGTACATCCTCAAATGCCAATTGCATTTTGCGTTGAAAAATGCGCGTAAAAAATACCAAAACAGGCATGGCCACAACTACAATCCATGTGAGTTTCCAATTCATGTAAAACATAAAGGCCAAAACCACAATCATTTTGAGTAAGTCACTGATGATCATAAACAGTCCCTGACTAAAAATTTTGGCAATTTGTTCAATATCTGCTACCGAACGCGTAACCAGTTGGCCCACAGGTGCAGTGTCAAAATAGTTCATTCGGAATTGCAGCAAATGGGCAAACAATTTTACGCGGATGTCTTTTACAATATCTTGACCCAGCCAATTTGCCCAATACACAAAGTAATACTGCGAAAGAACTTCAAAGAGGAGAACAATTCCCATTAAACTTACATACAGGAGTAAGCCCTGCGCGTCTTGTGTTTTAATGTATAAATCAACGGTCTGCTTGAGTAAATAGGGACGGAGAGCTGCAAAAATAGACAGAAAAATAGCAAAACCGATTACCCCATAATACCTTGCTTTGTAGGGCCTAGTGTAGGTGATAATGCGTGTAAAGACTTTTGTATCAAAGGCAGTAGCTTTCATAGCGAGTAGGGGAGTTAGCAGTAGGGGTATTCAATTTTGGTTAAGTATAAGCCATGTGCTGGCACAGAAAACCCAGCTTCGGCGCGATTTTTACTTCTAATAATTTGTTCAAATTCGCTTAGTGATGTTTTATGAAGCCCTACGTTAATAAGGGTTCCAACAATTGCACGCACCATATTGCGCAAAAAACGATCAGCTGAAATGGTAAAAATCAAATCGGTTTCTTTTTGGGTCCAAAACGCTTCAAAAATCGTACAATCAAAGGTGGATACGTCGGTGTGTACTTTAGAAAAGCACTGAAAATCGGTGTGTTGAAGCAAATGCTGCGCGGCATCATTCATGCGATTCACATCTAATTCATGTTGATAATACCAACTCAAATCGGTTAAAAACGGATTTTTTTGGCTGTGCATATGGTATTCGTAAGTACGTTTGCTGGCATCAAAACGGGCATGTGCATCAGATGAAACAGCAAAAATTCGCTGTACTCCGATGTCTTTAGGCAAATAGGCATTGAGTTTATATACGAGCTTTAAGGTGTCCAGTTCATGCACAGTTTCAAAATGTGCAAACATTTGCTTGGCATGCACGCCAGCATCTGTTCGTCCGGCACCAGTAAGTTCAATGGCAGGGTTTACAATAGTTTGCATCCCTTGGGTGAGAATTTCTTGCACTGATATTGCGTTGGGTTGAATTTGCCAACCGTGATAATGCGTGCCATTGTAGGAAAATTGAATAAAATACCGCAAGTCGAAAAGCTTATTTTGTGTTGGTAAATGTACGAAGGATTTTAAAAGCGAGGCGGCATGATGGACTAAAGTTTTTTGCCGTTTTACAGTCGTTTATTCGTTTTATTATTGCCTATTTTTGCGCCTCAAAATTCCATTAAGTGAAAAAAATTCTCTTGCTATCGGACACCCACAGTCACTTGGACGAAGCCATGCTCAAGTATGTGCGTATGGCAGATGAGGTTTGGCATGCAGGCGACATTGGTAACCTAGCAGTAACAGATGCAATTAAGATGCTAAAACCATTGCGGGCCGTATTTGGGAATATTGACAACGACAAAGCACGTATGGAATTTCCCTTACACAACCAATTTTTTTGCGAAGACGTATCGGTTTGGATTACGCACATTGGCGGCTATCCCGGTAAATACAATCCAGCCATTCGCGCTTCTTTGACGGCCAACCCTCCTCAGTTGCTTATTTGTGGCCATTCTCACATTTTGAAAGTGCAATTTGACAAAACATTTAATTTATTGCACATGAATCCGGGAGCGTCAGGCAAGAGCGGATTTCACCACGTGCGCACCATGCTTCGTTTTGTTATTGATGGCGCCCAAATTAAAGACTTAGAAATCATAGAATTGGGTTCTAAATAAACACAAAAAAAACCCGTCACAAGGACAGGTTTTTCTTCGCACTAATAAACTAAGTTTATAGGTTTACCTCAATCGATCTACAGATTTTACGAGTTCTTCATCCTTCTTAATGGATTTATTGGCAAGGGCCAACAAAACGATAGAAATAATAGGAAGATAGATCCCAATACCTTTCTCCGAAACTGCTGCAGTTTCTCCAGATACATTTAGTGACCGATAAACAAATAATCCCAATAAAATTAACATTATTATCATATTCAATCTGTTTAACACAAATTGATGTTGTCTTTTTTTGTAAAATAAAATACTTACCAACAGCAAAGATACGCTGAGTCCAACCAAGGCCGTATAGGTAATGTCTTGCATAAAATAAAACGGACCCTGAACTGTATTCCAAAGCGGAATAAAAAAGGGTAAAACCCCCACCAAAAGGAAAGCCAATAGCATGTAAAGGGTTTGAATGCGTTGTATCATGTGAGCTGGATGTGGCACAAAAATAAAGTTTCTTTTTAAATAAATACTATTGCATGCTTAATATTTATTCGTATTATTGCAACACAAAACGTACAAACTACACCCGTACGATTCTATTTAAAAGAAAATCCACACCCCTATTTCGTTATCATTCCCAAACTAAATTTAATTAAAAGAACATATTCATGTTTGACATTTCTGCATTAAAAGAAATGAAGCTTACTGAGCTTCAGGATATTGCCAAAGCATCCAAAAAAATAAAATATGCCGGCGTAAAAAAAGAAGCCCTCATTGCTGAAATTTTAGCCCTTCAAAATCAAAGTGGAGCTGCTTCCTCTTCATCGGCTGAGGATAAACCCAAAAGAGCGCGTATTACCGCCGATAAATCTCAATCAGTAGCGCCTGATACATTATTTACTGCCGTTGAACCTGCAACTTCATCTAATGAAACACCAGTTGAAACACCTGCAGTAATGCCATTGAAACGCGGACCAAAACCCAAATTTAACAAAGCCGAATACGAGAAGAAGCAGGCCATGAAAGCCCAAGCAGAACAAGCTCCAAAAGCCGATCAACCTTTATCTTCAGAACTTGTTCAGCTGGAAAATAACTCCGGAGAGTCTGTTCAAGAAGAAAAAAAACCGCAGCATCCCAAGCCACAGCATCCCAAGCAAAATCAACACAACTCACAAAATATTCCCCACGGAAACCAAAACCCAAATTTTAAAAACAAAAAAAATCCCAATTATCGCGATGCCGATTTTGAATTTGATGGCATTATCGAAAGCGAAGGGGTATTAGAAATGATGCCGGATGGCTACGGATTTTTGCGTTCATCGGATTACAATTATTTGGCATCACCCGATGATATTTATTTGTCAACTTCACAAATTCGTTTGTTTGGTTTAAAAACCGGTGATACAGTTAAAGGAGTAGTGCGTCCGCCCAAAGAAGGAGAAAAGTTTTTTCCTTTGGTGCGCGTACTCAAAATAAATGGTCATGACCCACAAGTGGTGCGTGATCGTGTCTCGTTTGAGCATTTAATGCCTGTCTTTCCTACCGAAAAATTTAGAATTGCCGACAAAGGAAGTTCTATTTCTACCCGTATCATCGATTTGTTTTCACCGATTGGAAAAGGACAACGCGGAATGATTGTCGCGCAACCAAAAACGGGTAAAACCATGTTGTTAAAGGATATTGCCAACGCCATTGCCGCCAATCATCCTGAAGTGTATTTATTGGTTTTATTAATTGACGAACGTCCAGAAGAAGTGACCGATATGCAACGTTCGGTGCGTGGAGAAGTGATTGCTTCAACTTTTGACAGAGAACCACAAGAACACGTAAAAATAGCCAATATCGTTTTAGAAAAAGCCAAGCGTTTGGTAGAATGTGGACATGATGTCGTTATCTTATTGGATTCGATTACACGTTTGGCCCGTGCATACAATACGGTACAGCCTGCTTCAGGAAAAGTATTGAGTGGGGGAGTTGATGCCAACGCCTTGCAAAAACCCAAACGATTTTTTGGAGCTGCCCGTAACGTTGAGAATGGTGGATCATTGAGTATTATCGCAACTGCACTTACTGAAACAGGCTCTAAAATGGATGAGGTGATTTTTGAAGAATTTAAGGGAACAGGAAACATGGAATTGCAGTTGGATCGTAAAATTGCCAACAAACGTATTTTCCCAGCAATTGATTTGACTTCTTCAAGTACGCGTCGCGATGATTTGTTGTTGGATGAAAAAA
Source organism: Flavobacterium sp. (assembly GCA_018883065.1). Classification (GTDB taxonomy): domain Bacteria; phylum Bacteroidota; class Bacteroidia; order Flavobacteriales; family Flavobacteriaceae; genus Flavobacterium. The sequence continues at coordinate 22,404 of VEQT01000036.1, read as the reverse complement.
CCTTACAACGCATGTGGATTATGCGCAAGTATTTATCAGACATGAATCCGGTTGAAGCCATGGATTTCATCAACGATCGTTTCAAGAAAACCCGTAACAACGAAGAGTTTTTGATTTCGATGAATGACTGATAAATTAATAATTAAAAATTAATAATTATAAATTAAAAATCCTCCAGCTGGAGGATTTTTTTTACTGTATATATCCGAAAATAAAATTATTTAATGCAGATTTTTTTGGTGATTTCGCTTGAGTCTGATTTGATTCGAATAAAATAAAATCCGCTAGGAATATTGGCAAAGCTAATTGTTGAATTTAGACTATTCGGGTTTTCAAGGTGTTGAATTACTTGTCCGTTAACTGTTATTAAATCAATGGTTCTGATGTATTTCGAACTTTCAATTGTTATGCTGTGTGTGTTAGATGGGTTTGGATAAATCAATACAGACTCTGACAACGTAAATTGATTACTAGCCAACGGTTGTCCCCACACAGAAGTTACGTAATTTGAATTGTCTATGTACGGATTTCGATTTCCTTGACGGGCATAAATGGCATTGTTGCGTGCGATTTCTCTGTTGCTCACTGGATCTTGTTGATTCCATGTGAGAAGAATGTTGAGGAAGGGCTGTGCAAAAACCTGATTGGAGGTATTGTTAAACATCACGTAGTTGAATCCAGCAACCACATCTTCGTAGCGCGTGGCAAAATAAAGGAGGTTCCGTGCAATGTCACCTTTAAATTCGTCGATGGGTTCAAACACGATATCCGAATACCCGGCAGAATAACCAGAATTTAAATTATTTCCGCGTTTACTTCCATTAAGTGAAGTCCAATTGGCACTGCCTACTTTTCCAAAAGGCAAATCGCCACGCTGAGCGTTTACCTTTTTATCAGAAGGCACTACAAAAAAAGCATCCGAATACATCGGTGTGGCCGAATTAAACACCGATTGTGGAATTAAATGCTCGCGGTTGTAACGTTCGCCTTCGTTGTTGCCACCGGTACCGTCGTCTTGATTAATCCCATAGGTAAAATTATAGGCATCAGGCCCAAACGGATTTTCAGAATAATTATCCAAAAGTGTCCCGTCATTTTCATAATAAAAATCCTTGTCAGAGGTAAGGTAAGTGGTGTATAAACCACTATATCCTCGATCATTATGGTCTTTAATGATGTTGTATAATTGGGTTTTAAGAACATAACCAGTTCCTGTAGCTGTGTTGTAATATCCCGCAGGTGGTTGGGCTACACTAAAGTAACCAACAAGTATAAAGGCATAGATAAATCGAGTTGTCATGGTTGTATAATGCATTAGTTAGTAGGTGATGATTTTAATTTGCGTTCCATTTTTGCCATATAGAATCCATCAAATCCCGATTCTGAGGCCAAAATTTTCACGTCTTTCACAAAGGTAAATTCCTTCCCAATTTCGGTTTTCAGAAAATTCTTAATTTGATTTTCGTTTTCGGAAGGTAAAATAGAACAGGTAGCGTAGACCAGTTTACCACCTGGTTTTACAATCTTAGAATAATTTTCTAATACTTCGGCTTGTACTTTTTTGATGTTTTCAATGAATTCAGGTTGCAATTTCCATTTGGCATCCGGATTGCGTTTTAAAACACCTAATCCGCTGCAGGGTGCGTCAATCAATACGCGATCGGCTTTTTCGTGTAACTTTTTGATCACTTTGGTTGAATCAATAATGCGGTATTCTATGTTAAATGCCCCATTTCGTTTGGCGCGCAATTTGAGTTGTTTGAGTTTACTTTCATACAAATCCATCGCGATCAATTGGCCTTTATTTTCCATCAAGGATGCCATGTGCAAGGTTTTTCCACCTGCACCTGCACAAGTATCTACGACGCGCATCCCTGGAGCTACATCCAAAAAGGACGCTACCAACTGTGAACTGGCATCTTGTACTTCAAAAAAACCCTCTTTGAACGCGTCGGTCAAAAATACATTGGCGCGCTCTTTCAATACCAAAGCGTCCGGCTGATTGGGTATATACTCGGTTTCGATATTCAAATCCATGAGTAGTGCGCGCAGTTTTTCTTTGGTTGTTTTAAGTGTATTGGTGCGTAAAATAACTTTGGCTGGTTGGTTTTGAGCAGCAATTTCAGTAGCCCATTTTTTCTCGCCCAATTCGGCTACACCCAAGGCATCCATCCAATCGGGAATTGATTCCTTGTACACGCGAATTTTAGACAATTCGTCAAATCGGCCTTTTATTTTTCGTTCTGGAGTGCCTTCCAATTGACGCCAATCGGGAATTGGATACCCACGTAATACAGCCCAAGCGGCAAACATTCGCCATAAATTATCACGGTCAAAGGGTTCTTTCACTTCAGCAATTTCAGCATATAGGCGTTTCCAACGCACTATTTCGTAGATGGTTTCGGCCACAAATTTACGATCTGAACTGCCCCAGCGCTTGTCTTTTTTGAGTGCACGCGCCACAACTTTATCGGCATATTCACCTTCGTTAAAAATGGCGTTAAGGGAATCTATGGTGGTGTAAACTAAATTGCGATGTAATCTCATGGGTAATTAATTGGGGGCTAAAGGTAGTTAAATAGCCCGTATTATCATGATTGGTAATGGTTAAATTGAGCAGCAAAAAAAACACTGCCGAAACAGTGTTGCTTTTTATTTGATACGCACCAGGCCAATTTTTTCTGGTGGATGTAGTACCATTGGGAATTTTTCAATTTTCACAGAACTGCTATCCAAACCAAATCCACGCTCTTCTGATAAACTGAATTTTTTGATGATGAAATAGGTGTTCATAATGATTTTTTCGTGCCACAATAAATCGCTGTCGTTGGATAGGAATTTCTCAGACAAGACAAATTTAAAGTCACCAATGATGTTGTTTTTGCTCAATGATTCGTAACGACTGGTTACATCCACTTCACCTTTGTTTACCATGTCAATCAACACTTCTTTAAACATCAAATTGATTTTGGTCGCTTCGCGGAAGCCCAAATTAAAGTCTATTCGAAACAAATCGTCTTTGATGATCTCAGTTACTTTGTATTCTCGGTTGTAGGGTTCATTTAAAATATTTACATGTACAAACCAATAAATGTCGGCGCGTTTTGGTCGTTTTTGTAGTATCGAGTACATTACTTTTTCTTCAATCTCGTCGGTTCTACTGGCATTGGTCATGTAAACCAAGTGGGTAGCATATTTGGGAATAGATAGATCTACACTGAGTTCGGCCAACACTTTTTTGTAGTCCTCTATTTTTACAAATTTGGTGTAATTTTTACTGATTTGTTTGGCCAAATACCAGGTTGTCATGATGGAGATCAAGGCTATGGCAATAATCAATGTAACGAAACCGCCATCGGCAAATTTAGTGATGTTGGCATATAAAAAACTGAATTCGATAATGAGGTAGATCGTGATAAGTGGAATCAGGATAAACAAACTTACGCGTTTCATGATCAAGTAAAAGTTCAATAAAACCGTAGTCATGATCATACACAAAATAATGGCCAATCCATAGGCGTGTTCCATGTTGCTCGATTCTCTAAAATGCAGCACAATGCCAATACAGCCCAACAACAACAGCCAATTTATAGAAGGTATATACAATTGACCTTTTAATTCGGTGGGGTATTTTATTTTTACTTTGGGCCAGAAATTTAATCGCATGGCTTCATTTATTAATGTAAACGAACCGCTAATTAATGCTTGCGAAGCAATAACTGCAGCCATGGTAGCAACCACAATTCCAATGGGTTGAAACCACGCTTCCATCGATAAATAAAATGGATTGGCGTTGTTACCACCCAAACTTCTTAGTGTGCTGCCTTCGTGTTGTATGAGGTAGGCAGCTTGTCCGAAGTAGTTGAGTATGAGCATTGATTTAACAAAAATCCAGCTCATTCGGATGTTTTTTCGTCCACAATGTCCCATGTCCGAATACAAGGCTTCGGCCCCCGTGGTACATAAAAATACAAACCCAAGAACAAAAAAACCTTCGGGATTTATTCCTTCATCGGCTACCATTAAGTGGTATGCATAATAGGGATTGATGGCTTTTAAAACCTCTAAATTTCCAGCAATTTGACCCAAACCAATTACGCCCAACATCAAAAACCAAACCAACATAACTGGGGCAAAAAATTTACCTACTAGTTTGGTTCCAAATTGTTGTATAGTGAATAAGATCACTAAAATTGCAATTACAATAGGTACGGTATTGAGTTCGGGATAAAATATGCGCACCCCTTCAACTGCTGATGATACCGAAATGGGCGGCGTTATGATTCCATCGGCCAACAAGGCGCTTCCTCCAATAATGGCGGGAATAATCAACCATTTTATCTTCGTGCGTTTAACTAAAGCATACAAGGCAAAAATTCCGCCCTCGCCGTTGTTGTCTGCGCCTAAGGTGAGGATAACATATTTTAACGTAGTTTGAATGGTTAATGTCCAAAAAACTAAGGAAACCCCACCCAAAACCAATTCTTTGTTTATGGCAAAATCCATTCCCAAAATGGCTTTCATTACATAAAGGGGAGAGGTTCCAATGTCGCCGTAAATAATTCCAAGTGTAATTAATAATCCCGCAGCCGATAATTTGCTGTGTAAATTGTGATTCGCAGATGTAGTGCTCATGTGTAGTAAAAAAGTGGACAAATTTACTACAAATCAAATTACATTATTTTTTTTTGAATATTTTTTCAATTAATACGTCAAAAAATAATCAAAAACTAGCCTTTGCGTATCAACGATCAATCAAATCGAAAGATGGGTTTATTTTTTTCTATTCCGAACTTGCTGTAATAATTTGCGGTTAAATGATTCTTCGGCTTTTTTGAGTTGAAGTATTTTGAGTGCGGGTAAAAACGTTTTAAGATTTTGCACAAATTTCTTTCGTTCTTGGTGTGCTGTTTCTTCTGCTTGCTCCACTTTTGCCAATAGATCTGATGCATCTTTGGCGCTTAATTCTGCCAAATTGTTTTCGTTTGCATCCAAATATCGCTTTACCCGCTCGTGTTTTATTTCCCGCATTTTATCGTCGTAGGCATTGTAAAGAGGCCAAAATTTCTTGCTTTCCTCCTCTGTCAATTGCAATTCAGTTGTGAGGTAAGCCGTTTTAAATGCTTTAATTTTTTCTTTTTTTTCTGATAAGTTATTTCCTTGTGCCTGTAGTTGTAAGGCCGTAAAAAAGGCGAAAAACAATATTAATTTTTTCATCTGTGTTTTTATTTATTGGTGTTTGATTCTATTTTTACCAGTGCTGTAAGTTCTGATTCGCTCAAATAATCGGCATACTCATAACTAGTCAAGTCAGCTTCGTGCAGCAAATAGTTCTCAGCCAATTGTGCATCAATTTCGTTTGAATCGGTAACTTGAAATGTAAAATAGGTAATCGACAATCCAATTACCAAAACCGCTGCCGCTGTCCAGGTCCATTTTAGATTGAAGGGATTCAATTGTTTTGGCGGGTTTGATAGACCACAAAAATCACGTTGTTCAAAGTAATTTTCGGGTACAACAAAGCCAGGTTTTACCTTTTTCTCTTCGTTTAATTTAAATGCATTCATAAGGTTTAATTTGTAATCATATAGGATTCAATTTTTTTTACAGCGTGATGGTATGAGGCTTTTAAAGCGCCTACCGAGGTGCCTAAAATCTCAGACATTTCCTCGTATTTTAATTCGTTAAAGTACTTCATTTTAAATACCAATTGTTGTTTTTCGGGCAGCAAAAGGATCGCTTTTTGCAATTTCAGTTGAATTTCATCTCCTTCAAAATACACATCAGATTCCAGATTAGAGATAACAAATGCTTGGTGTTCTAAACTAGTTCGGCCATTTTTTTTGGCTTTTTGGCTCAAGTGCGTAATGGCTTCGTTGGTCGCAATTCGGTACATCCAAGTAAATAATTTGCTTTCATGTTTAAAATTTTTGAGGTGCTGAAATACTTTGACAAAAGTGTTCTGTAACACATCATCGGCATCATCATGGTCAAGAACGATTGATCGGATATGAAAATACAAGCGTTTTTGGTACAGTTCCACTAATTTTTGAAACGCAGTATTTTGCGTTTGTGGATTTAACAGCGCTTGTATGAATTCGGGTTCGTTCAAAAACAAATATTTCGCCATGAGAGCAGATTAAACGAAAATGGTTTAAAACGACTTGTAATTTTTAGTTACAATTAGGGTAAAGTTCCTAAGCTATCGGCTGCTTTTACTGTAGACGGTAAACTAGCAATTGGTTTTATCGGAAAATAAAGTTCAGTAATCCATTGCGATGGATTGGCCACTTGCGTGCTGCTTTTGGTGTATACTTCCAATAATGGAACTGCTGTATTTTCTTGGATTTGATTTTTAGTAAAATACGCCCTCGTTTTTTTGCGTGCGTCAGGAATATGTTGGTAATCTCCTTGAACAGTAGTTTTAAAACAGCTAAACGTCTCTACTGTTCCGGCAGTAATTTGACTACCAGGGCTTGTACTTACAGAATCTTTGATAGGCAAACAAACGGCTATTTTACAAAACCCTTTGGGGTAATCAAAGGCATGATATATTACAAAGGGTGCGCCAGTGGCTTCGAGTTTGTTTTTTTGAAAAAAACGCAGCATGCGCGGCACTAAAATGCGTATGTTTTTTTGTACAACTCCCGTTTTACAATGGATGACTTCGCCGAGGTAATAACAGCCTTTCTTTTTTGTAAACCCTTTTAAATCAGTTTTGTAACTGTTTAATTCATACGTTATTGTTTTGTTAAGATTGCGTAAGGTGGCCCGCATTGCCGCTTGAATACCGGCCGTAACACCGCCCTCTAAGGCATATTTTACCTTAGTTTTAAAATTGACTGATCCCGCATAATGCCAACTCACTACAGTACCGTTTAAACTATCTTTGAGGGTCCATGTACCCATAATAATTCTGCCGTTGAGTTGAATTTTTTGGCTAATTTTTTTGTTTTCGATGCAGTTTGTAATGATCATTTTACCCGATTCACTGCTGCCTTCCCACGCACAATAGCCACCTGTTCCTATTGTATTTGAAGGAAAACTAAACAATTGGCTAGGGTCATTTTGTTTCCAGTAGGAAAAGGTTTGCCAATTTCTACAATCATTTAAAAAAAGATATACTTGTTGTTTGGGTGCAGCTATATATCTGGATTGCGTGACATTGAACTCATTTTTTTGGGTGCTTATGTGCACGGTTGCCGCTACAAAACCCAAAAGAACCAACAAAAAAATATAGTTGATGATTTTCATATTGTGAATTCAATTAACGTTTCAGTACAATTTTAATAACAAACAACAAGATAATAAACGCAAAAAAACCAATCAAGACTTTGAAATTTCCTTTGTAGTAAATCTCGTGTATTTTCAGATCTTTTCGGTATGAAATTACCATAGCCACAACAAAGACGATAAAAAATACCAAGGCAAAAACCAATTGAGCGTTACTAAACATAGGGGTGAAAATTTCGAACAAATTTAGGTAAATGTTCCCGAAAGTTTTTACTTTAGAACTCATTTAAAAAATAACTCATGCAAAAACAACTGAAAGCTGTACAAGAATTTCACACCGCCTTTGCTATTGGACACAGTGAAGTACCTCGAGCCGATTTAGGAAACACCAAAAACATCCTACGCTATGAATTGATGCGGGAAGAAAATGAAGAATATTTTGAAGCCGTGCAAAACCATGATTTGGTCGAAATTGCAGATGCCTTGGGTGATATGCTCTACATTTTGTGTGGTACAATTATAGAACATGGTTTACAACACAAAATAGAAGAAGTGTTTGATGAAATTCAACGCAGCAACATGAGCAAATTGGGTGCCGATGGAAAACCAATTTACCGAGAAGACGGGAAGGTGATGAAGGGCCCCAATTATTTTAAACCCGATTTCAGTAAAATTTTAAATCAAGAATAACAAAAGCGACTGTGAAGTCGCTTTTATGTTTACACTTTTACGGTCCATTCAAATGGATCGTCGGCCATATTGTATTGAATGTGTACCAGCTTTTCTTTGAGTAACAGAGCCATGGAATTCTCCATTTTGGGCAACTCAAAATACTCATCTTGGTAAGAAAATCCGATAATTGGATTCACTACCGCTGCTGTGCCTGAACCAAAAATCTCTTTCAAACTGCCATCTTTGGCAGCGGCTACCAATTCACTCACCAAAACCGGTTGAATTTTTACATCAATACCCATTTTTTCGGCCAATGCTATCAAGCTTTTGCGCGTTACTCCGTCCAAAATGCGTTCGCTGGTTGGGGCAGTATATAACGTATCGTTTATTCTAAAAAACACATTCATGGTACCGGCCTCTTCCAATTTGGTGTGCGTGGCATCGTCGGTCCAAATGATTTGTTGAAATCCTTTTTCGTTGGCCAATTTGGTAGGATAAAATTGTGCCGAATAGTTACCCGCGGCCTTAGCGGCTCCAATTCCTCCATTGGCAGCACGGCTATAATGCTCGGCGATAATCACCTTAACTTCTCCCGAATAATAGGATTTGGCGGGTGATAATATAATCATAAAGCGGTATTGAGTTGAGGGTGCAGCAATTACACCACTGCCTACAGCAATCATAAATGGACGTACGTACAAAGAATTTCCAAGTCCTTTTTTCACCCAATTTCGCTCCAAATCAATCAGTTGCTTTAGACCTTCCATGAAAATTTCTTCAGGAACTTCCGGCATAGCCATGCGCACTGCTGAATGATTGAAACGTTTAAAATTTTCGTCCGGGCGAAATAACCATACCTCATCTTGTTCGTCTTTGTAGGCTTTCATGCCTTCAAAAATGGCTTGTCCGTAATGAAATACTTTGGCAGATGGATCTAACAGAAATGGTTCGTAGGGTTTAATAACGGGCTGTTGCCATTTTCCTTCCTTGAAATCGCACCAAAACATATAGTCTGTAAAGCTTGAACCGAAGGATAAATTTGAAAAATCAACCGAATCAATTTTGGAATTGGGAACCTTTACGATATCAAATTTTTGAGTAGTACTCGAACTCATTTAGAAAATGTATTGGATTGAATTATATCGTAAAGAACTGGTTTTAAAGGACTAATGATTTAAATTCAAGCTGTAATTAATAATAAATTCAAAATTTTGGCTAAAATAATAAATTAGAAGTTCACTAGTGGTGATTGGGGTGAAATTATTGCGTTTTCGTTCATTTGTTTAAAGTTTCAAGTTTCAAGTTTCAGGTTTCAGGTTTCAGGTTTCAGGTTTCAGGTTTCAAGTTTCAGGTTTCAAGTTTCAGGTTTCAAGTTTCAGGTTTCAGGTTTCAAGTTTCAGGTTTCAAGTTTCAGGTTTCAGGTTTCATTTTTCAGGTTTCAGGTTTCAAGTTTTAGGTTTCAAGTTTCAGGTTTCAGGTTTCAAGTTTCAGGTTTCAAGTTTCAGGTTTATTCCGCTTCGCTCCATTAGTTAGTCCAGAAGCTTTGTGACTCGAGTTAAGTTTTAGAGAATAGCTTTTAAGTCACGAATGCACGAATGTTTTTTAGATGACAGACTAAAAGAGGTAAGATGAGAGACGTTGCTAATAATCCCGACACTTCCAGACCAAAACTTCGGGACCAAACTGTATCTTAAACACAAGATTTTTCTATCTTTAGATCTTATATAAAGACATCACACAACTGATAACCCGCAAATCATAAACACACCCCCAACCCCTCTCAAGAGGGGAGTTTTAGAAGTTGTACAGCGAATCGGAATTTCTTCACATGAAACTTGAAACCTGACTCGAGTCCTGACGATTCAGGACGAACAGATGAAGCGTAGCGAAATAAACTTGAAACCTGAAATAACTATCTTTACCCCAAAAAAATTCAAATATGAAAAAACATATCCTTTTAGCAAGTCTTTGTTTGGCTTTTGTAAGTTGCAAAAAAGAAGTAGTAGCTCCAGTAGCTGAATCTGTAAAATATGTGTCGTTTGGCGATTCAATTTCTAAAGACGGTGCGATTTCAAAAGCTGAAATGTTTACCAAATACCAATCGTTAAGAGAAGGCGATACGATTGATGTTTCTTTCACGTCAAGCATTAACGACGTTTGTCAGAAAAAAGGATGTTGGATGAATTTGGCCTTGACAGATAAAGACGTGGCATTTGTGAAGTTTAAAGACTACGGATTTTTTATGCCGTTAAATTCCAAAGGATCAGAAGTAATTGTTCACGGAAAAGCCTTTGTGAGTGTAGAATCTGTCGAAGAATTGAAACATTATGCCAAAGACGCCGGCAAATCGCAAGCATCCATTGATAGCATTGTGGCGCCCGAAGTAACGTATTCGTTTGAGGCCAATGGCGTATTACTGAAACAATAATGAAATACACATTTCTATTCCTCCTGTTGGTTTTGATGGGTTGTGCCCAAAAAGATGTTTCACCAAAATCCGATTGCAAAGCGCCTAAAAAGAAGGCATTAACGATGTATAAAATGTCGGAAATGTCTGCTTTAATGGAGCAGATGTACGCCGAAAACCAACAACTCAAAGCGCGCATTCTCAAGGGAGATACAATTGGTGCATTTCCCAATCATTTCTTGAAAATTCACCAAGCGGTAATGACTGACAGCACCGAGAACGATGCTTTTTTTAAAGAACAAGCGAAACTATTTATTGCTGCCCAATCACAAATTTACAAAGACCCTAAAAACGCCCAAGCACATTTTAATGCCGGTGTTGATGCCTGTATTCAGTGTCATCAAGTGAAATGTGCGGGGCCCATTAGCCGCATCAAGAAACTCTACATTACGCAATAAATGAAACGTCACGTGGTGCGCACCGCCGATGGATCAACCTCGATTCATTTGCCCGAGTGGAATGAAAGTTACCATTCTAAACACGGCGCCATTCAAGAAGCCCAACATGTGTTTATCAAAAACGGTTTGGATTTGTTTCAAAATCAATTTCTTTCCATTCTAGAAATTGGTTTTGGCACCGGACTCAATGCATTCATAACACTTCTGGAAGCCCCCAAAAGACAATTGACCATTCAGTATACCGGTGTAGAAGCCTATCCGGTATTGGCTGAGGAATGGCAGCATATGAATTACGTTGCTGAACTACAGGCAGAAGATCAAGCGCCGCTGTTTGAACAAATGCACAACAGTGCTTGGGAACAAGAAATAGCAATTACTCCAGTTTTTTCACTCTGTAAACACCAACAACGCATTCAGGATATTGCTAATCAAGACCAATTTAACTTGATTTATTTTGATGCTTTCGGCTATCGTGTGCAACCCGAATTGTGGAGTGATGAAATTTTTAAACGCATGTATGCGGCACTCAAACCAAATGGTGTTTTGGTAACCTATGCTGCTACTGGAGCAGTACGGCGATCAATGCTTGCCGCAGGATTCTCAGTTGAGAAATTGGCGGGTCCTCCTGGCAAGAGAGAAATGCTGAGAGCAACGAAGCATTTATAATTTTTGATTTATGATTTTTGATTTTTGTCCCAAAACTACGGGATGATTGGTGTTTCTAATCTTTGGTATTTTTGTTGTGCATAAACGAATATTAATTGTAAGAAATAGATTATTTAAAAAGTATAAATATGTATTTAATCGGTTAAATAAGTAGTATGGCGATAATTTTATACTTTTTTACTTGTGTAAAAAATCGGGTTCTATTACATTTACGATTGAAAAAAATGTTTAACTCCTAAATCTATTTGCTATGCCTCGAATGTTATACGATTACACCAGAACCAAATTAGAACAGGTGAGCTTTGATCAGGCGCTATTTTGCAAAGAATTACGCAAAGCCAGCAAAAGTTTATTGCCCTACGAAATAGAACAACTGCACAAGTGGCTGCAGAACTTTACAAATCATAAACCAGAATTACAACAATATCTTCAATTGGTGAAGTAACGAATAAGGGAGTTTTTACTCCCTTATTTTTTTTGAAGAGGACTCACAATGGCAACATCATGAAAAACAATTGCTCCTTTTACAACGCCTGCAATACAAGTTCGTAAAGCATCAATAATTTGTATTTTAAGTTCCGATTTGGGGTAAATTAAGCTCACTTCTCGTGCGGGTTTGGGCTCACTAAAATGTTTTAATTTGCGTTGGTCTTTCTCGGTCAAATCCAAGGTATGCAAGTAGGGAAGTAGCGTGATACCTAAACCTTCGTCGGCGAGTTTGATTAAGGTTTCAAAACTGCCGCTTTCTAACTGAAAATGATTGACGTCGTTTTTGCGGTCACTTTTACACAAGTTTAATATTCCATCTCGAAAGCAATGTCCGTCTTGCAAAAGCAAAATCTCATCTAAATTTAAATCGGATATTTCAATTTCTTTTTTCTCAAAATGCTGATGATTTTCAGGAATATAAGCCACAAAAGGTTCAAAATACAAGACCACCTCTTTAATTTTTTCTTCGTGTAAAGGCGTGGCTGCAATGGCCGCATCTAAATGTCCATTTTTGAGTTTAGCAATAATTTCTTCGGTATTTAATTCTTCAATAATCAATTTTACTTTGGGGTATTTTTTAATAAAATTGGTAAAAAACATCGAAAGCAGCGTAGGCATTATAGTAGGAATAATTCCCAATCGAAATTCACCGCCAATAAACCCCTTTTGTTGTTCCACAATGTCGTGAATTCGATCGGCCTCATTGACAATGTTTTTGGCTTGTGCTACAATTTTGTGTCCGATATCTGTAAGTTGAATGGGTTTTTTACTTCGGTCAAACAAAAGGATATCTAATTCTTCTTCAATTTTTTGAATTTGCATGCTCAAGGTAGGCTGCGTAACAAAACATTTTTCAGCGGCCAACGTAAAGTTTTTGTGTTCGGCTACTGCCAATACATATTGCAATTGAGTAATAGTCATTTTTCGAAATTTTTTTATAAATGTAAAACCAATGTATGTTGCTCGGTTATTTTTTTGCTATTCCAAAAATAGGTTAAACATTCCTCGTTTTTTGGCTAGCCGTCAGTTTTTTAGCGCAATTTTTTACAGCATATTTGTCAAAAAGTAAACTTTGCCAATTCTGTGATAAAATTATCTACAACTTAGGATTAGATTTATTGAAAATATGTAATATTGGCAAAATTAAAAGAACACCACAATTATGCTGAAATCCAATTCTCTTTTTGCTCATGCTAAATCCGATTTTGCTTCAGGTTTAGTCGTATTTCTAGTTGCGTTACCATTGTGTTTGGGTATAGCATTGGCAAGTGGAGCACCCCTTTTTTCCGGAGTTATTTCAGGAATTGTAGGTGGAATTGTGGTTGGATTTTTGAGTCAATCCCATTTGAGTGTTACAGGACCAGCCGCAGGACTTACGGCTATTGTTTTAACTGCCATCACCGATTTGGGTTCATTCCCTATTTTTTTAACAGCAGTTTTTATAGCTGGTTTGGTACAACTTCTACTTGGATTCATTAAGGCTGGTAGTATATCCAACTATTTTCCTACCAATGTCATCGAGGGCATGTTGGCAGGAATAGGTGTAATAATTATTTTAAAGCAAATTCCACATGCTTTTGGATACGACCCTGATTTTGAAGGCGATGAAGCTTTTATTCAACCCGATGGACAGAATTCAATCACTGAAATTTTTGGCATTTTTGATCATGTACAACTGGGTTCTATATTGATAGCTTTATTGTCATTAATCATACTGGTTTCCTGGGGAAAACTAAAGCATATTAACGGATTCAAATTTATTCCCGCTGCGCTTGTAGCTGTTGTGGTAAGCATTATGTTAAATGAGTATTTTATCCTTGTCGGAAGTAGCTTACAAATTAGTCAATCCCATTTGGTTTCCTTACCCGTTCCCCAATCGATTGCAGATTTTTCTAACATAGTAGTTATGCCCGATTTTTCAGGATTTCTAGTAACAAAAGTATGGGTTGTTGGGCTAACCATTGCCATTGTTGCCTCGATTGAAACCCTATTGTGCATTGAGGCGGCTGACCGTATGGATGCGCAACGCAGGTACACCAACACCAATATTGAGCTCAAGGCCCAAGGCATAGGAAATATGATCAGTTCATTAATTGGTGGATTACCTATGACCTCGGTTGTGGTTCGCACATCAGCCAACAATGAAGCTGGAGCCAAATCAAAACTTTCGGCCATCTTACATGGAGTATTTTTGTTGGTTAGTGTGTTATCAATCCCCGCTTTATTAAACAAAATTCCGCTGGCTACATTGGCCGCTGTGTTGTTGCTTGTGGGTTATAAATTGGCCAACCCCAAAACCATTCTCCATTTTTGGCACAAAGGCAAGTATCAATTTATTCCATTTATTGTCACTTTTATTGCTGTTGTGTTATTGGATTTGTTAAAGGGCGTTGCATTAGGAATGATTATCAGTGCGTTCTTTGTGTTGCAAGGAAACATGAAAAGAGCGTACCGATTTAGAAAAGAAGAATACCAAGAAGGCGACATTATTCACATTGAATTGGCGCAAGAAATTTCATTTTTAAATAAGTCAGCCATCAAAACGACACTCAACGAATTGCCAGCCAACTCAAAAGTTGTAATCAATGCCACTGAAACGGTTTACATTGCTCATGACGTGCTCGATTTGATTACTGAATTCCATCAGATTAAATCAAAAGAATTGAACATTAAAGTAAAACTCATTGGGTTCAAAACAGCTTACAACATCAACAACAGCGACGATTATAAAAAGACAGTAACCATTGAACACCGCTACAATGTGCGAAAACGTAAAATGGAAACCATTGAAAATACAGACACATTTTTTAGTTAAACCAAAATACAAGACCTATGAGTTCTGATTTCTACAAAAAAATTATCGAAAACAACAAGCAATGGGTAGAAAATCAATTGGCGATGGATGCCGACTACTTTAAAGATTTAGCCAAGGGTCAGCAACCACCATTGCTTTGGATTGGTTGTTCGGATAGTCGAGTTCCTGCAAATGAAATTATTGGCGCAAAAGCAGGTGAAGTTTTTGTGCACAGAAACATTGCCAATATGGTCATTCACAGTGATATGAATATGTTGAGTGTTTTGGATTATGCGGTAAATGTATTACGAGTAAAACACATTATCGTGTGTGGACATTACGGTTGTGGTGGAGTAATGGCAGCCATGGGCAATCAATCCATTGGTTTAATTGACAACTGGATTCGACACATTAAAGATGTATACCGCCTGCATGAAGACTATTTGAATTCTATTGAAAACGAACATGACCGATTCAATACATTTGTTGAAATTAATGTTCAGGAACAGGTATTTGATTTGGCCAAAACATCAATTGTTCAGGGAGCTTGGCGCAATGGACAAGACCTAACTATTCACGGTTGGTGCTATGGTCTAAATTCAGGCTATGTTACAGATTTAGATGTAAATATGAGTAGCAATAGTGAATTAGACGAGGTATACCGACTCAAATTCTCCAATTAATTTTTTACACACTCTGAATAAGGGTTAGGTAAATTGGCATCCCAAAGGTAATATTGAACGGAAACGTTATGGCCAATGCCATTGGTAAAAACAAGCCCGGATTAGCTTTGGGTGCAATAATTTTCATGGCAGCTGGAACGGCAATATAGGAAGCGCTCGCTGCCAAAACCGCAAAGATAAATCGGTTACCTACATCATGCGTCACCCACTGACTAGCAAGTGCAACAAGGCATCCATTGAGCAGGGGAATTAGTATTGCAAATACAATTGGATACCAACCACTCTTGAAAAAAACGGTTAATTTTTTGCCGCTAATAATTCCCATGTCGAGCAAGAATATAGCTAGAAACCCTTTAAAAATATCGGTTGTAAACGGTTTAATTCCCATGGCTTGTTGGTCACTTGCCAAGTAACCAATTGCCAAACATCCCAAAATAAGTAATACACTGCCATTGGTAAACGAGTGTTTCCACACCGATTTTAAACTACCCGATTTTGTATTTTCCTCATGTTTAGTAAACAAACGAATTAAAATTACACCCACAATTATCGCAGGCGCTTCCATGAGTGCCATAATAGCTACCATATGTCCACTAAAACTGTATTTTTCAATTTCTAGAAATGCAGCTGCTGTAACAAAAGTAACGGCGCTCACCGAGCCATAAGCAGCAGCAATTGCTCCAGCGTTTTCGACACTAAATTTTCGTTTCAATATAAAAAAACAATACAACGGAATGATCGAAGCAATCACTATTCCAAAAACTGCAGACCAGATTATTTCTAAATTAAAGGTGCTGTGCGCCAATTCTTGTCCGCCTTTAAATCCAATAGAAAACAACAAGTAAAGCGAAATAAATTTTGATGAATTGGGCGGAATTTCTAAGTCACTTTTTAGCCGGGTTGAAAGAATGCCTAATAAAAAAAAGAGTAGGGCTGGATTTGTAAGGTTGTCAATTAGTAAGTTGAAATTCATGGAGTTATTTTTTAGTAGCGCGTTCTAATCGATCATTGATTGATTTACCCAATTCATTATCTGGAAATTTTTCGACCAAGAGTACATCCAGTTGAAGCCTGTCTAAGGTATGCAGTGCAGCATACAACTTAGCCGCCGATTCTACTAAACTGCCCGATGTTGAAAGCCGTTCTATATGTGCAATTGCTGGATTATTGTAGTCCTGTTGAAAGGCCAATACACCTATTTTTTTTCCTGCATGTTGTGTAAGGCTTTCCTCAAGATTGGTATAAATATAGGTTGTGGTTGAAGGTGCATAATGTCTGGATAGCATTCCAGGTGCCTCCGGAGCATTTTCTTTTTTGTTTTTAAGTGGTATTTGTCCAACCACTCGTTCAATATCTTCTTGGCTAATGGCTCCTAACCGGTAGAGTATGGGTTCGCCATTTTCAAATCCCACTATGGTTGATTCTATTCCATTTTTGCATTGTCCGCCTTCTAATACCATTGGAAGTTGCCCCACAAAATAATCAGCCACGTGCAGCGCGTTTGTGGGACTAATGCTTCCAAAAGGATTGGCACTTGGGGCAGCCAAAGGGTAATTTAATTTACTTAGCAAAGCCAAGGTAAGCGGATGATTGGGTATCCGAATGGCTACAGTGTCTTTGCCTGCCGTAATTAGATCGGGTACATTTGGGTGCTTTTTTAGCAGTAAGGTTAAAGGTCCAGGCCAAAATTGTTTGGCCAGTTGTTTTGCCTTTTCTGGAAATTCAGTAGTCAAGTTCTCCAACTGATCAATAGAGTGAATGTGCACAATCAGTGGATTAAATAAAGGTCTTTTTTTAAGTGCAAAAATAGATCGAATTGCCTTCTCGCTATAGATATTTCCGGCTAAACCATAAACCGTTTCGGTTGGTATAGCAATGAGTTCATCCTGATTGAGTAATGAAATTGCTTTGTCTAAATCTTGAGAAATTAGGGTCATGGATTACGGATTACAAAAATCACAGTACATGGGATCTTCGGTTGTTTTTTGGTGTGGAAATTCGTTTAGTGCAGTGTATTCACATTTAATACAACCCATTATATGCATTCTAGTAGATTGTGTGGGTTTGTTGCACCAGCTGCAAGCCAAGCCAGGAATGGATTGGGTTATACTAAAGCCTGGCGCCTTGCATTGCGGACAGCACACAGCTATTGCATCTATTAATTTTGAAGTGGCCGAGGCAATGACCTGCATTCGAGTGGGATTATACATTGCTCTCATATCGGTTTCAACATATACTTTTTGATGCGTTTTAATCATGTGGTAATATGCCTTGAGTAAATCCTCTTTACTTTTGATTCCTTTTACTGTTTCTGAAAAATTCTTTTCAGCTGATTTTAGAATCAAACCATGCGAAGGAAATTTTGCCGTTTTAGCAAACACAAAAAGTTCCTCTTCATTTTGCACATATTGACCATTAAAATTGGTGTTTGAACTTATTTCTCTTGCCACAATTTCAAACCCATTTTTGGCATCCAATACCATCACTACTTCGTCATCTGCTTGTGCAAAAAAAATACTGGGATGCGCACCAAACGAACCTTCACTGGCCACAGCCAAATCGCATTGGGTAAGCTCCATGGCGTGTTTACATTTGTTTCTCAATGTAGTTAAAACATCGTCTTTTCGCTCCACTTCACCAGAAAACGTGCCCCATTGATCGGTGTTGATATTGGGTGCCAATGTACAATGTACCTGCAATGCCTGAGTCAACAAAGGAGCCATTACCACCTCTTTTTTATGCTGAGTGGCTATTGCGAGCGTCCTGTTTTTAAATGGGTTCATTGCCTGTATTCCTAATCAGAATTTTTTACCATTTCTAAGCTAACCGCACTTTTGATCACAAAATGATACCCATCGGCTTTGGCTTTTGCAATTAATGCTGTAATTGCCTCTTTTGCTTCGGTGAGTTCTTCGATTCGTTTTTTTGAAACATCGAGATCTTTGTTAAAACGAATGTGGTTGCTAAATGCAAATAGACTGTGAAAATCAATTTTGTGATTGAGCAAAGACATCAATATTTTGTGGGACTCATCGGCCGAAAATTCTCCATCAATTAATTTAAATTCCTCGATTTTAGCTTGCATTGGAATGTATGGTTAGGGTGTTGTGAATGACTACCGAATTGGCATGTTTCAGGATGTATTCTCTTGATTTGTTTAATTCGTGCTGCAGTACTTTTATTCTTTGTTCCCGCATTTTGATGTCTTCTTCGTTGTGGCTTCCCGCTATTTTATCGGTATGGTATTTTATTTTCACCTCATACAATTGCGTGACCAAATCAATGGCATCTGCACAAGCAAATTGTCCGTCTATTAAATGTTGTTCCATATGCATGACTTATTGGCCTTGTCCAAGTGAGTAGGCTGCTTTGCCGTTAAACTCATATAGATTTTCTGACTTAATTACATCTATGTGCTGATGAATGGCATTCGAAAGCAAGTGAACAATATCTTCTTTCGAAATTGAATTTCCCTCGGTTGGTTTGAAACGACATCTCCAGTGATCGGTGCAAAAAGTTTCACTAAATCCTTCAGGCCATACTTTGATTCCTCGGTTGGTAATCATAGAAAGCGCTACTGTAGGTGAATTTAATTTTTGGATTAAGGCAGCCAGTTCATTTGGGTTTGATTTGTTCCAGTGAACAAAAAGATCTACGCCCACCAATTCTTTTTTTGCAGCCGGTTTTTTTACATATTTAGGTAAATTCAATACCACGTTTTTTTCGTAATATACCTCTTTTAAAATGCTTGGCTTTTCGCCAAGGTTGGCAATTACTGCATCAGCAAATTCTTTTGTGCCAACTTTTTGGGTGCTGATTCCTTCTTTGTAAATGTCGTAGGTATGAATGCCATCTTCGATAGTTTTCAACCAGGCATTTTGCACCTTTTCGGCGACCTCTGTTTGACCAATGTGGTTCAACATCAGCACAGCTCCTTCTAATAATCCAGACGGATTGGCCACGTTTTGTCCTGCACGTCTGGGTGCTGATCCATGAATGGCTTCAAACATGGCACATTCTTCACCAATATTCGAAGATCCAGCTAAACCAACCGATCCAGCAATTTGGGCGGCAATATCGGATAGTACATCACCATATAAATTGAGTGTTACAATTACATCAAACACTTCGGGAGTGTCCGACATTTTTGCCGCGCCAATATCAATAATCCAGTGTTCATTTTCGATTTCTGGATACTCTGCTGCAATTTCATCAAATACCTGATGAAATAAGCCATCAGATTGTTTCATGATGTTGTCTTTAGTGAAGCAGGTTACTTTCTTTCGGCCATATGCTTTTGCGTATTCAAAGGCATAACGAATAATTTTCTCGCAACCGGGACGGCTAATTATTTTTAAGCACTGAACCACTTCGTCGGTTTGTTGGTGTTCAATACCGGCGTATAGGTCTTCTTCGTTTTCCCGCACAATCACCAAATCCATTTTGGGGTGTTTTGTTTCTACAAACGGATGCAAACTCATACAAGGTCTAACATTGGAGTACAAGCCCAAAAATTTACGGGTAGTTACATTTAAACTTTTGTATCCACCTCCTTGTGGAGTAGTAATGGGTGCTTTTAAAAACACTTTATTTCTTCGGATAATATCCCATGATTCCGCAGCGATTCCTGAGGTGTTTCCGGATAAATATACTTTTTCTCCCACTTCTATTTCATCAATTTCTAGTTGGGCTCCTGCCGCTTCAATGATGCGAAGTGTAGCATCCATAATTTCCGGACCTATTCCGTCTCCTTTTGCAACTGTAATTCTTGTTTTGCTCATTATTAATTAATTAAGAATGGAGTTTTTCCATCGGTTACTATAATTTTGGTGTTTTGTGATTTGGACAATTCATTAAATGCCTCAATGCTGCGGAGTTTAATAATTTCGTCTGAGAGTCCTTCTGAAAGTATTTTTTGTGCATCGCGCTCGCCTTTGGCTTCAATAATTTTACGTTCGGCTTCAAATTTTTCTTGTTGCAATACAAACTCCATTCGCATAGCATCTTGTTCTGCGCGCAATTTGTTTTCAATTGATTTTGAAAGTCCTTCGGGAAGTTGAATGCTTTTCATAAGTACCGACTCGATGTAAATCCCTTTGTCCACTAGGTTGCTCGCCATTTTTTTCTGAATGTCAAGCTCAATTTCTGATCGTTTTCCAGAATGCATGTCTTTTGCAAAGTATTGTGAGCATACATCTGCCGACGCCGAACGAAATACATTGGCTATAATGCCCTCGTAGTTGAGTCCTAAATTATTGACAATACTCACTACATCTTTTTGTTCAAGTTTATACAAAATTGAAATTTGCGAGGTAATGCTCAATCCTTCCTTACTGGGTAGATTTAAACTCAACTCTAAATTTCGAGTTTGTATAGAGGTTTTTACCACCTTGGTTGTAAATGGATTAAAAAATACAGGGCCTTGGGTATAAATTCGGTCAGATAACTTTCCAAGTCTTTGTTTTAGTCCCGCTTCACCTGGTTTTACGATTACGCAGCTTGAAAAAAATGCTGCAGCACACATGGATACAAGTATAGTTTTCATGATTTAATTATTTATGCCACAAAGTAGCTGCTTTTTTTACTGTAATTTTTATTTATATTTGTAATGATATACATAAAATTAGTTTATGAATTACACCTAACATCAGTTACAGGTTTTCCTGAAAATAACCCAGACCAAAAGCATTACCAAGGCTGCTGATGAATTGAATTTAACTCAACCTGCTATCTCTATTCAATTGCGAAACTTTCAGAATCAATTTGATATTCCACTCACTGAAATAGTAGGAAGAAAGCTCTACGTTACAGATTTTGGAATGGAGATTGCTTCAGTTGCCCAACGCATCATCAACGAAGTCAACCTTATAAATTTTCGAACATCTGCCTATAAAGGAATGGTATCAGGTCGATTGCGAATTTCTGTAGTTTCAACCGGAAAATATGTAATGCCCTATTACCTATCTGCTTTTATGAACGCCAACAAAGGAGTGGATTTGGAAATGGATGTAACCAACAAGCTCAAAGTAATCCAGAGTTTAAAACAAAATGAGGTCGATTTTGCACTGGTTTCGGTTATGCCTACCGATCTGAATTTATCCCAGCTTAAATTATTGGAAAACAAATTGTTTTTAGTTGCCAGCAAGCAATTGGCTATTCCAGAAACCGCTAGTTTGCAAAATGTGTTTGCTAGTTATCCGCTTATTTTTCGTGAAGAAGGTTCGGCAACCCGCACAGTCATGGAAAATTTTATAAAAAACAGAGGGATTTCAGTAGGAATGAAGTTTCAATTGACTTCAAACGAAGCAGTAAAGCAGGCCTTAATAGCCGGTTTAGGCATTTCTATTATGCCGCTTATTGGGATAAAAAATGAGTTGGATCGTGGCGATTTAAAGATTATTCAGCTAAAAGGATTGCCCATTACCACCGATTGGCAACTCGTATGGCTCAAAAACAAACCACTTACACCTGTATCTCTTGCGTTCTTAGAGTATGTGAAAGAAAACCGAGATGCGATATATGGCCATTCATTTGCCTGGTTGGATGCTATTCATCTGCCAGATTTTCATTAAACGATGAAGGCAGCAATTGCGGGATAAATTTAATTAACAAAGGCAACAACAAGCTGCCACCCGGAATCAAGAAGATGGTTAGTGAAGGCACGGTTTTACATATATCAAGCAATTGTTTTTTAACTTTCTTTTTTTCGTCTTTGTCCAAATCACGTTGAGTAGAATGAGCCAATAATACCATTAATTCTTTGCTTTCAGCGATTTCTTTGGCCAAGCGTTTTTTGTTCCGCTTGATGAGTGTAGTAACCAATTGGGTAGAATGATCATAAAAATGCTTCACCGGATTGGAATAATTAAAATACGGAATCTCGCTTTTGTAGTGGGCAATAAAGTGAGACGTATCGGCAATACAGCTTTCTACAAACGCATCATTAACTTGCAATTCCTTTGCTACTTGAAATAAAAAAAACCGTTCTTCGTTGTCTAGTTG
>VEQT01000035.1 GCA_018883065.1 Flavobacterium sp. | reverse complement strand
ATGTAGCTGGTGAAAACCCAAATAAATTTCTATTCAAAACAGGAGAACTCCACAAGGTGTAATCCAAACGGTTTAAGGAGTTGGAGTTACGATATACTGTAATGTTTCCAGAGTTGGTTACATTATTAGTTTGCACTAAATTACTGCCTGAGTTTACCACAAATGATCCGCCAGATACAATTACCTCATTGGTAACGGTAATGCTTTTGTTTATTGTTAGAGAACCTAAGGTTAAACTTCCGTTTACCGTAAGTGTATTGGCTTGGGCATCAAAAGCATTAGCTGAGTCTATAGTTACTATACTTCCTGTAGGGATCACTACGTTGGTAGTAGCCGTTGGAACAGTACCACATGTCCAGTTTGATCCTGTGAAC
Organism: Flavobacterium sp.; assembly: GCA_018883065.1. Classification (GTDB taxonomy): domain Bacteria; phylum Bacteroidota; class Bacteroidia; order Flavobacteriales; family Flavobacteriaceae; genus Flavobacterium. The sequence continues at coordinate 29,066 of VEQT01000035.1, read as the reverse complement.
CAATCCGTCGCGTAGTTTGTTGTTCCACCGACCCAAGTATTGGTATATTTTAACTCAACTTGTGCTGCTGTATTGCTAAACGAACGACAACCGTTTTCAGAGGTATACGCATAATACGTTGTTGAAGCTGTTGGATTAACAATTGTAAGTGTACTTGTTGTAGCTGTAGAACTTACAGTTATGTTTCCAGAAGATGTTACAGGAGTAGTTCCTAACGCATCCGAATACCAAGTAACTGATGCAGAACCTCCAAGTGCTACTAAAGTAGCCGTACCACAACTGTTGGTTGAGGAAGCGGTGGCTTGATTGGGCGCATTAACTGTAATTGTAAAAGTTTGCACCGCACTACTTGTACAAGAGTTAGCATTTTTCACTGAAATGGTTCCTGTATAAGTTCCTGGATTAGTTCCTGCAGGAATAGAAATAGATATTGAACCACCTGATGATGAACCATCAAATGTTTGGTTGCTTATTGCCACAAAGTTATTTGTTGGCAATGCATTCCAAGTAATACTGTAACTTGTAGGAGAATTGGCTGCAGCACTATAGGCTAAAGTTGTGGTTTGTGCACTAGCGCTATAACAAACTGCAGTTGCTGATGATGCCCATGAAGCCGTTGGCAATGGGTTTACGGTAACAGTAAAATTACTTCCCGAACCTGCACAGCCTGCAGCATTTTTACCTACAATTGTTCCTGTATAACTACCCGCTGCTGTAGCGGCAGGAATAGCAAGACTAATTGGGCTGACAATAGCCGCATTAGTAACCGAAGCAAAACTATTGGTTGGCGATGCAGACCAAGTAACACTATAAGTAGTTGGGGTATTAACTGATGAATAGGTTAAATTTGTAGATTGAGCATTAGCGCTATAACAAGTAGCAGCAGCGCTCAATGCACTAAATGTAGGATAAGTTCCTGTAAATTCATCGGCACCAATATCGGGAGTTGTTGCATTTCTCGGATCTCCATCATAATCTGTAGTTACTGAAGCTAAAGGTGTTCCCGCACCGTCCAGCGCACAGTTTGAAGAAGTATTTAAATGTAAATCGGTGGCTGAAGTAAATACTGGATTTACGTTTTTGGAATTGGTGTTTTGTCCGAATGTGCTTTGAAGATTAGCAAATGTTGTAACCGCAGCGGCATTAATATATGCAAGCGTGCCAGCAGAATAATAAGTATTATAGTTTAAGTTAGTGTATTGGGAAGTTGTCGTATTCGCGTCATAAATTGAATATCTCGTCCCTTGTGTTAGGTTATTTGAAAAAATATTATTTCTTATATCTAACGAGGTGACTCCTGATGCAACATATAAAGCAGAAGAATTAAGACTAGTCGTTGAAACAGTGTTTAAATTAACTGAGTTATTGAACAAATTATATCCTCCACCAGAAGTAATAGCAATACCTAGAGCCCACCGTGTAACTGTTGCATTTGTTCCTCCATTCAAAATGTCAAAAATTTGATTATTACTTACATCGACGTTTGAAGATGCTGTTGACAATAGTCTAATACCAAATGCCCCTCTATTAGTAGAATGCTTAATGTTTGAAATTTTATTTTTAGAAACTATTGTATTAGTTGTAGAGGAAATGCTTATTCCATGAGCGGTACCTGAGCTTCCTGTAAGAGTTAAATTAGAAATTGTATTACTTGTAATGATTGCTGATGTTGTAGTTAGTCCCGCACTTAAGTATATACCATATAAACTTGATGTTCCAGATGAATTTCCTGTATTCACAGTTGATATGGTGTTATTAAGAATTGACACATTATTAGAAGAAGTAGCTGCCCAAATTCCATAGGTAGTTAGGTCATGTCCCGAAGCAAAATTTCCAATTGTATTATTCGAGATTGTTATACTTGAAACCCCTTCAGTATAAATCCCTGAGAGTATAGAATTCGACCCCGAATTATTTAGCACATTCCCTGTTATTATTGAAGTACCATTGGTGCCAGCTACTACTGGACTCGCTACTAAATCAATTCCGTACTGAGATTTGTTAATACTGTTATTTTGTAAACTAACATTGTTGAAATACCCAGCTGTGTATGCTGTTGTGATGTCACAAGCCAAAATTGCTGATGTTCCTTGAGTGTTTGATCCGTTGAAAACATTACAATTCTTGATAGCGATACTTAATGAAGAATTGTTCACATCGCCTCCAACCCAAATGACATAGGGTTCTGTAGTAGAAGAATTATTTATTGTTAAGCTTCTATCAGTTCCAGCATTATTACTACCATCAAAAGTTACAAAGTCTCCCCCATTAAATTTTATCAGCGAATTCGATGAAACTGACCCGGAAATAGTTGCAATTACACCACTCGCCGGCTTTATCGTCAACGTATTCGTTGCACTCGCTGAAGAATTTGCGTTAATTGTAATTGGGAAAGTCTCGTTGGTAGAATATGTCGCATCCGTTAAACTAAATACTACAGGCCCAGATAGACAAGAACTATTGTAAGCAGCAACTGCAGCTGTTAATGTCGCATAGTTTCCACCAGAACCTACTGAGTATGTGCCGGAAAGTGCATTCAAAACAGTAACCCCTCCCGAAACAGAACTTGTTGCAGAACAACCATTTGTATTTGTAATTGTTGCGTAATAATAAAGAGTACCTGGAGCGTCAGTCAATGGCACATAGGTATCTGTATTAGATCCAACTGCGCTTCCGTTCAAGGTTGAAGCAGTGGAATTACTATACCACTGATAGGTAGAAATTGTGCCCCCTCCGTTTGAAGCAACAACACTCAGTTGTGATGAGGAGCTGTTCAATCCACAAATAGATTGAGCCGAAGAGCTCGGTTGAGTTGTAATTGAAGGCGTTGCCAATATCTCAACATTTGTTGAAACACTTGCCGAAGAACACCCACCACTTGCAGACAAAGAATAAGTTACAGAGTATTGTCCAACCGTACTTAAACTCGGATTAATCACTCCAGTGTTCGGATCTATTGATAAACCTGAAGGTGAAGCTGAGTATGTACCTCCAGTAATTGTATTTGTTCCAGAAGGAGTTGGTGTTCCAGATGTAGTTAGTGAACTACAATATGTAGCACTAGAATAACTCAAGCTTGTTAATGTTGGTTGAGCTGTAGCGTTAGTTGTTGAAGAGGCCACACTGGCACCAACACAACCATTCGAATTGGTGTAATTTACTGTTACTGTTTTACTTCCTGAAGTAAGCCATTGAAGTGTAACGGTATTGTCAGTTGTTCCTACACCACCAGATGTAATTGAATAATCTGTTCCAAGGGTTCCTGGAATAGTCCAAACATAATTCGACAGGCCACTTTGGGTGGTATAGGTTACGTTATTATTCAAGCAGGTTGAAGACGAAGGTGAATTTGTAAAAGATACCGTTGGTGATGATAATACTGTTCCGCTAACCGAAATATTTTGAGAAGTTGCACTTGTGCTCGCAACAACAATGTTTGCATTCGTTGGATTATTGGTTAACGCTGCCATTCTTGCCCAAACCGTCTGGGAACTAACAGTTCCACTGCTTGGTGTGAATGAAACACTTGATGAATAAGTTCCGTTTTGGGAAGTGCTGACTTCGAAACCTGTTGGTGATGTTACAACTATATTAGCAACTAAATCAGTTCCAGAAACAGAAAAACTCTGAGGTGTTGAAGCAAAACTGTTACATGAACTGAATGCTGAAAGCGTTCCCGAGGTGGTTATGCTTGGTTTGTTTACAATTGTTACTTCATCAACATATATATACCAACCATCGGCCGGAGTGTCTTCCCTTACAAAAGCAAGGTATACATTTCCGGAATAACTCGATAAATCAACCGTATACTGCACGTAGTTTGTTGTAATTTGAGTAGTAGATAAATTTAATAACGTACTATTAAATTCCGAAATAGAATAACCCGTAGTAGAAATTTTAACTTTCAAATTATCAGGCTCAGAGGTACTATAGTCACGAACATAAAATTTTAATACTTTCGGGGTTGAACCTAAATTTATTTGAGGTGTAATTGCATAGTCCTGATTGGACGTATTATAGTCAGTATATAAAGATAAATGTCTTCCTGATAAATCCTGTGGATATGATGTGGATACTACCCAAGCGTCACCATCAGCATTTCCGTCAATGACTCTCCAACATCCTAATGTGGTAGAAGTTGAACTAAAAGTTTCCAACCAAGGAAATGTTGCAATCGCTGCGCAAGCAGTTGTAAACGATGCTCCCGCTACCCACGAGCTCTTGTCTGTCCCATTACAGTTCGATCTAACCCAATAATAATAAGTAGTACTCGCTGTTAAACCACTTAAACTAGCTGACGTGCCTGATGAAACAGAACCTGAAGCAGTTGTCGCTGCCGTTGGAGAAGTATTACTTGTTGAGTAATAATACTCATATCCGTTAACAGGAGCAGGTGAGGCGGCTGTCCATGAAATTGTCGCTGAAGAAGATGTAATTGAAGACACTGAAAGGCTTGTTGGCAAAGATGTACAAGATGGAGCGGCAGCAACAGTAAAAGTATAATCTTCTGCTTGCCCATACCCAATTGATCCACAAGCAGGCGGAGATGTGGTATTGTATTGCGCTCTAATTCTCATTCTATAATTTCCTAAAGCTTGTCCCGAAGGAACAGTAATTGATCCTGACCAACTTGAGGCTGCAGAGCTGGCATTGTACATTATTTCTGACGCGTCGAATACAAAATTATTATTCCAATCCACCCAAATACAAAATCCAGCGCTACCCCCCACATAAGATCCAGAAATACTGATTGATCCTGTTGGATAAGACGTAACCACTTGAGTTGTATAATCCTCTAATGCAGATGTACCAGAACCACTTGAACTAATATTCGTGGATCCACTAGACGTAGAAAATGCTGAGATATAATCTCCAGAAGTAGTATTTGTTGGCGTACAATACATCAACGTAACCTGAGTTGCCGTCGAAGTTCCTGTACTTCCTGAACAAGTCACTTTACATCTATACCAAGTATTTGCTGTTACGGTAGCCGTATAGGTTTCACTTGTCGCTCCTGAAATATCTGAAAAACCTGTAGTTGAAGAAGTTGTAGATGATTGCCATTGATAGGTTAATCCTGATCCTGTTGGAGGTGTTGACAATGACAAATTAACTGTAGAACCGGATGACACAGATGCAGAAGTGGAAATTGTACTTCCTGGAGCTGGGGTTCCGGAACAGGCCGCAGAAGCTGTAATTGAAATAAAATAGTCCTCAACTTCGCCATATCCAGTCGTAGCAAACGCTGTTGTTGTGTAATTCGTTGTAGATGCAGTAGTTTCATTATTTAATATTCTCATTCTGTACGTACCAACTAGCTGAGAACTTGGAATAGTGAATGATCCAGTTGCAGTTTGGTTACCACTAGCTGATGTAGCTTGTGAATATACTTGCTCCCCAGCATCTGCAAAATCGCCATCGTTATTGTAATCAATATATATTTGGAAAAAATTTGTGTATGCTGTGGTGCCACAAGTTGTCATCGTTAAACTGAAATTAACAGAGTTTCCAGCAACAAGATTTGGTGCTGCAACGACACCGCAATAATTAGCATATCTATTCAAAATAGACCCTGGACCTGTTGCAGCAGTTGTACAATTCGAAGAGTTATTTAATGTACCAACAGTAACATTTGAAATATCCTCATCTGCAGTGGAAGATGGGATGATTCCTACAGGATAAATAGTCGAACTCGCGCCAGTGTAGGTAATGATAACGGCGCCAGCTGCTCCTGCTCCGCCATTGTTTGTTGTGTTAGACACTCTTAAGGCACCACCACCACCTCCACCGTATGTGACACCTGCTGATCCGCTACCATTAGTTCCTGTTCTTCCAGCTCCACCATTACCTCCAGGAGCATTTCCAGTGCCCACTGTAGTACCACTTCCTCCATTTCCACCATTATTTGTTGGACCTGCACCTCCACCACCAGCACCGGCATTTGTACCAGAGCCTGTTCCGCCATTTCCACCATTGTATTTTGTAGTACCAACTGATGCAGAGGCTAAACCACCAGCAGCACCCGTCAAAGTATTATTTGCATTAGCACTACCACCCTTAGCCATTACAACACTCGAAGAACCAAACCACGAATCTCCTCCAGCACCTGCTGGATTAGCGGAAGCACCCCCTTCTCCTACTCGAATACTGTAAATTGTTCCCGGCACAACCGAAATTATAGAACTCGAAAAAGCTCCGCCACCACCTCCACCAGCTGGAGTATTGTTTGCGGCAGCTCGTGTGCCTGCACCTCCCCCTCCATAGCAATTAACAGTGATTGATGTAACTCCAGTAGGACATAACCAAAAATAGTCTCCTGCCGTTGTAGTTGTTAACGTTTGACTCTGCCCCCAACTCTCCCCCACTCCCAAGAGCAAGAAAAACAAGGCACTAAGCAAGGTGGTTTGTAAAAATTTTGGCGTGCAAGACAACGTGAAATTTCTAGTTGTTTGGGCACTTGCGGTTGTAGGTAGTTTTGTGATCATAACGGCTACTTTTTTGGTTTGGTTTCGGGTTAAAAAAACACCCGGTTAGGGGTGAATTTTGTGCTAAAAAAATCATTTCAATAAACTAACGTACTTAATTATTTATTATAACAATTTTTTAACAGTATAAAATCGATGAATGCAATATTATTATCGATAAAGTGCATTTTAATCACCCCAACTTTAAATTAGTTGAGTAACTAGCAACTTTTTTCTGATTTCACTGCGAAATAGGTTTTTTTTAGTTATGAGTTATGAATTAGGAGTTATGAGTTATTCACGGAGCGGACTTTAGACTTTAGACTTTCGACTTTATGACTTTCGACTTTATGACTTTTGACTTTATGACTATTTTTTCTCTCGCAATCCCGAAGCGTCGGGACGCTAAGGCGCAAAGAGTCGCTTCGCTCCTTTTTTTTTTGGAACACAGATTAAAGAAATGGATATAATCCGAAAAATTTTATTTATTTCTCAAATTTTATAAATCTGTGTTGCTAAATCAAATAATCGAGTTTTTGCACCAGAAGTTTTGGTCCCGAAGCATCGGGATTGGAATTTAATTAATTGAAATTTATATAATTTGCGCATTCGTGGCAAACATATTTTGGAACACGGATTGAAGAAATGTTTATAATCCGAAAAATTATACTTATTTCTCAAATTTTATAAATCTGTGTTGCTAAAACTTATAATCAAGTTTTAACTCCTTTCTCTTGCAGCTCTTCCACTTTCTTATCCAACTTTTCTAAGAAAGCTTGGTGCTCTGCCGTATCTGGATTAAACGGCCGGTGTTGCCTACTTTTTTGAACTGCTTCTACCTCGGTTATCAGTGCTTGGGTTTCGGGTGTGGTAGTCGCACTAAGCCATTTGTCCCAAATATAGCGAACGGCTAAATCGCTTGGATGCAAGAGATCATCGGCATAAAAACGATAATCCCGCAATTCATCGAGCAGAATTTCATAAGCCGGAAAGTAATAGGCCGAACACTTCTCGAGTAGGTGATGCAAGGCAACTAAAAGATGTGCTTTGCTTCGTTGGTTTTCGACCAAACCGTCTTTGCTGTGGCGCACGGGTGAGATAGTAAACACCACTTGTACCGAAGGATTCACAGCATGAATGGCCGTCATGAGTTCCTGTAACGCATTTTCTATTTGCGCCACCGAAAGCAGTTCTTTAGCAAACTGGTTTTGCGAAATTTTATGGCAATTGGCCACCACTTCGTCGCGTTCAAGATGGCGATATACCCAGGCCGTTCCGAGTGTAATACAAATATGCGTAGCTTGTTCTAACTGGGCTTTAAGTGCATTCAACTTAGCATTAATTTCTGATAGCATTTCTACTGAATCTACATTACTGCAAACTGAATGCAGTTCAAAACAATGCCATAGCCCATTGTGTTGCACTAAATCAGATTGGGTAAAATAGTCTGCTCGAATGGCGCGTTCTACGAGGCGCTGCAAAGCCAATGGATGAAACAAAATTCCAAACGGATTGGTATGCGAAGTAAATCCCAATTGAGCAAATTGATTTCCCATATTTTCGGCAAAACAGGAACCCAACAAAACCAACTTCGATTGATAGGAAATTGGATTGGGAATTCGTTTCAACTCAACGGATGTAATTAATTTCATTGGGTTAATTTAGGTCAAAAGTAGGGAAAAACAAATACAAAAAGCCCCATAAAGCAGACACTCCATGGGGACATTTAAATTTAACCCGTGCTCCTAATCGCTTATTCGTAAAAAAACAAATTACTACTTACTCCAAATGAAGTTGTTTCAACAGCAGAAATTGGAAAATTATTGCTATTGTATTGATAAACAGTGCTTACGTTTGAATCAGGAAACGTAGGGTGTTCTTCTGTAAGCAGATTGTGATTAAATCCACCTATGTTCTGGTCTGCGAATGAAATTTTAGCGATACCCGTAATGTTTTTAAACGGATTATTTTGGGTGTCGTAGGTGTAATTTACCTCAGTAGTTGCACCCAAGAGATAGGTTTCTCTTTTTGTGATTTCACCATTAGTAAAAAATAACTTCCCAGATGATGGCGATTCGGTTTGTGATACAAGATCACCAATGGCTCTTGTAAAATTTATGGATCCATCTGCATTATACGTGTATTGCTCTTTTACTCCGTAATCTTGTAACAAGGCCAATAGCACATACTTGATCATTTTACCCTGGCTGTTGTACGTGTATGATTCGGTTTGAAACTCCATTGTACCTACAAAGTACCTTACGGCAGTGATTAAATCACCCGAATAGGTAAATTTAACTTTTAGTCCATTCGGACCCTCAATCCGATCAATTTTATTTCCGTTGTAAAAATAAAGCAGCGTTTCTTCCACACCATCCTCATCGATACTTATGGTGCGTTTTACCAAAATATCCTGGGATGAACTTGGCGAATCGGTTGACGAACAAGAAACCACAAAAAAGAGAGCGAGACATGCAACAATAATTTTTTTCATCATTTTCAGATTTAGTTATCAGACTAATTTAATTGACATTACTAGGGCAAAAATAATTGTATCCCTATCAAATAAAAAAACAAACAAATACGATTTAAGAAATTCTTATGAAGTGTGTAAAAAATCCCGCCACGAATCCACGGATTATATTTGGAAACTTTAGGGCCAATTTTCAATACTCACAACTAAGTGAGCAACACAGATAGAAGAAATTCAAGAAATCAAAAAAATCTTCTTTGGTATACGAAAATGAATGCAATCCAAAGCATTTTCATCCCGACGCTTCGGGACTAATCTTCAAATTTTGAAATTATCCTCCGTGCATTCGTGGTCAAATCTTTAAATCTTTAAATCATTTTAAATACTCCCCCGCCTTAGCCAAAGCAGTTGCTATTCCTGAAGCATCTTTTCCGCCAGCGGTAGCAAAAAAGGGCTGACCGCCTCCGCCTCCTTGGATGTATTTCCCTAATTCGCGCACCACTTGGCCCGCATTGAGGTTTTTCTCGACTACTAATTCTTTCGAAATGTAACAGGTGAGCATCGGTTTATCATCTTGCACGGTGGCCAATACCAAGAATAAATTGGTTTTGTTGGCTCCCAATTCATAGGCTAAATCTTTGGCCCCTTCGGGTGATAAACCAACGGTAGTGGCTAGGAAATCAATTCCGTTTCGTGATTTAATGTGTTTAGTCAATTCACCTACCAATCCTTTGGCTTTTTCTTTTAAGAGTTGCTCCAATTGCTTTTGCATTTTAGCATTTTCGTCTTGCAAGGCTTGTACTGCTTTTACCGGATCTTGGGCGTTGCGCAACACAGCATTAATTTGGTTGAGTGTATCGGCTTTGGCCATAAAATGGTCTTTTACAGCCATCGATGTAATGGCTTCAATGCGTCGAATTCCTGCAGCCACAGCACCTTCGCTCAAAATTTTAAAGTGCCAAATATCAGCTGTATTGTTCACGTGAATACCTCCACACAATTCCATGCTTTCACCAAACTTTATCGCACGTACGGTTTCGCCATATTTTTCGCCAAACAAGGCCATTGCTCCTTCTGAAACCGCTTGTTGAAACGGAATATTTCTGCGTTCGATCAAGGGCAACTGTTCGTGAATACGGGCATTGACAAAATCTTCTACTGCCTGCACTTCATCTGGAGTTAATTTGGCATAATGCGAAAAATCAAAACGCAAATGTTCCGGATTAACCAAGGAACCTTTTTGCTCTACGTGCGTACCCAAAATACTGCGCAACGCTTGATGCATTAAATGTGTCGCCGAGTGATTCGAAGCGGATCGTTTTCGTTGACTCACATCGACAATTGCCTTGAAGGTTTCTTCTAGGTTGTGCGGCAATTCACGAGTATAATGAACAATAAGGTTGTTTTCTTTTTTAGTATCTAATACATAAACTGCATCACCGTTTGAAGACTCAAATACACCTTTGTCACCCACCTGGCCACCGCCTTCGGGATAAAATGGTGTAGTGTTTAAAACCAATTGATACACGGTGCCCTCTTTGGCACTTTCTACTTTACGGTAGCGCAAAATACGCACATCGGCTTCGGCATGATCGTACCCTATAAACGGCTCGGCACTTTCTTCTGAAACGATTGTCCAATCGCCTGCTTTTACTTGCGAGGCGGCACGTGATCGGGCTTTTTGTTTTTGTAATTCTTCTTCAAATCCAGCTTCGTCCAATTGCAAACCGCGTTCGCGAACAATTAAACTGGTCAAATCGATTGGAAAACCATAGGTGTCAAATAATTCAAAGGCTTTGGATCCATCTAAGGTTTGATTTTTGGCATTGGCAATGAGCGTATCCAACAAGACCAACCCTTGGTCTAGGGTGCGCAAGAATGATTTTTCTTCTTCCCAAATTACATTGGTGGTGAGTACGCGTTGCGAAACAATCTCGGGGAACGACCCTCCCATTTGGGCACTCAAGGTTTCGACCAATTTATAGATAAACGGTTCTTTGGTGTTCAAAAAGGTAAAGCCATAGCGAATAGCGCGTCGTAAAATTCGGCGAATTACATAACCTGCCCCTGTATTAGAAGGCAACTGTCCGTCGGCAATAGCAAAGGCTACGGCACGCACGTGATCGGCAATGACACGGATAGCAATATTAATTTTTTCGGCCTCGGCATTCGGGGCTTTGATGGTATAGGTAGTTCCTGTGATAGTTTCAATTTCTCGTATCAATGGCGTGAAAACATCGGTGTCATAATTGGATTGAACGCCTTGCATCACCATGCACAAACGCTCAAATCCCATACCGGTATCCACATGTTGTGCGGGTAATTTTTCGAGTGAACCGTCGGCTTTTCGATTAAATTCCATGAACACATTGTTCCAAATCTCTACTACATGCGGATGATCTTTGTTGACCAACTCTTTTCCAGAAACCAATGCTTTTTCTTCGGCCGAACGAATATCGACATGAATTTCAGAGCAAGGACCACAAGGACCTTGATCGCCCATTTCCCAAAAATTGTCTTTTTTGTTGCCCAATAAAATGCGGTCTTCGGCAATCAAAGTTTTCCAAATATCATAAGCTTCTTGATCGAAAGGCACATTTTCGGCCTCGCTACCCTCGAAGACGGTAACATACAAAATCGATTTGTCTATTTTGTACACTTCGGTAAGCAGTTCCCAAGCCCAATGAATGGCCTCTTTTTTAAAGTAATCGCCAAAACTCCAATTCCCCAACATCTCAAACATGGTGTGGTGATAGGTGTCAATCCCTACCTCTTCTAAATCGTTGTGTTTCCCAGAAACACGCAAGCATTTTTGGGTGTCGGCAATGCGATTGCTTTTGGGCGCGGCATTTCCTAGAAAATATTCCTTGAATTGCGCCATACCCGAGTTGTTGAACATGAGGGTTGGATCATCTTTGAGTACGATGGGCGCCGAAGGCACAATGAGGTGGCCTTTGGATTGAAAAAATTCTAAAAATTGCTTTCTGATTTCTTGTGATTTCATGGGTAGATGCGTGCGGTTTGACTGTATGATGATCAAGACATTTCATTGCAATTTATGGCAATCAAGAAACGTCTTTGTCCGATTAAAAATTGAAAAATAAGCGGAACCAAGGAAACATTTATTAAATTTGTTCGGCCGAGAAATTCCGGTGCAAAAATAGGATTTTTTAAAATATGGCGAAGGTAAAATATTACTACGATTCCGAAAATCTGGCGTACCGAAAGATCAAAACCAAAATAGCTACCAAGTTTGGCTACGTGGGTTTGTTTTTGTTGGCGTCGGCACTTTTTGGTTTTCTTTGTTTTATTTTGATATTAAATACGCCCTTTCTAGAAACCCCCAAAGACCGATTGCTTAAGCGCGAACTCGACAATTACGAATTGCAATATGCGCTACTCAACAAACGCATCAACCAATTGGACGAAGCCATTTCTGCCATAGAGGAACGCGACAACAACTTGTATCGAGTATATTTCAATACCTCTCCTATCCCAATGGAACAACGAAGAGCCGGATTTGGTGGCGTAAATCGATATGCCCAATTAGAAGGGTACAACAATTCAGAATTGGTTGTCAACACAAGCAAACGTGTAGACGAACTCACCAAAGCATTGGCCATTCAATCTAAATCCTTGGACGAAATTGCGAAATTAGCCAAAGACAAAAACAAATTATTGTCGGCCATTCCAGCCATACAACCGGTAAAAAACGAGAATTTACGACAACTGGCCTCTGGGTTTGGGTACCGCAGTGATCCGTTTACCAAGGTGCGCAAGTTTCACGAAGGCATGGATTTCTCGGCCAAAACGGGTACGCCTATTTATGCCACTGGCGATGGCGTAGTGGCGCGAGCCGACAATAAAGTTTCTGGCTACGGCAACCACATTGTGCTTCGCCACGGGTTTGGCTATGAAACCTTGTATGGTCACTTGAGTCGCTACAACTGCAAACCCAATCAACGGGTGAAACGCGGCGATATCATTGGCTATGTAGGAAGCACCGGACGATCAGAAGGGCCACACCTACATTACGAAGTACACAAAAATGGCCAGGTGGTGAATCCCATTAATTTTTATTATGGCAACATTTCGGCTGCTGAATACGTAGTTATTTCTAAATTAGCCAACCAAGAGAATCAATCGCTCGATTAATTTAACGCAAAAACAAACGCATATGCAAATAGAATTGGCAGCCGGCAAACGCTATTATTCAATAGGAGAAGTTGCTAAAGCTTTTGGAGTAAACACTTCATTGGTTCGATTTTGGTCGAATGAATTTGATACCATTAGCCCCAAAACCAACGCCAAAGGCAACCGTTTATACACGCCCGAGGACGTTAAAATTTTACAATTAATTTATCATTTAGTTAAGGAAAGAGGTTTTACCTTAGAGGGCGCAAAAACGCACCTGAAAGAGGCCAAGAAAAAACCGCTGGACACCTATGAAATCATCAGTAAATTGGAGGCCATTAAAGGGCAATTGCAACAGATTAAAAACGAATTATAACTTTAAATTTTAAAAAAAATGGATTACAAAAAATTTATTCCTTGGGTAATTATCGCTGTAGTAGTATTTGGATTATACAGCTGGGTAAAAGGCATCAATAACACGGCAGTAGTATTGGAACAAGATATAAACAAATCGTGGGGTGATGTGCAAACGGCCTATCAACGAAGAAATGATCTAATTGGCAACTTGGTGAATACAGTAAAAGGTGCCGCCGATTTTGAAAAAAGCACCCTTACCGCTGTGATTTCAGCCCGTGCTAAAGCCACTTCAATAACCGTTGATCCAACCAATGTGTCGCCTGAGCAATTGGCGGCTTTCAACTCGGCACAATCTGGCGTGAGCAGCTCATTATCTAAATTATTGGTGTCAGTTGAAAAATACCCTGATTTAAAAGCCAACGAAAATTTCTTGAAATTGCAAGATGAATTGGCCAGTACTGAAAACCAGATTCTAACTTCGAGAACGCGTTTTAACGAAGCGGTAGCGCCTTATAACACCCACATCAAAACCTTTCCAAACTCCTTATTTGCTGGCGCGTTTGGCTTCAAAGAAAAAGCCTTTTTCCAAGCCGAAGCAGGAGCTGAAAAACCGGTTGAAGTAAAATTCTAACACACTAATTACACCACAATGTCGCAATCCGTTTCTTTTTTAACACCCGAAGCCGAAACAGCCATAGTCGAAGCCATCCGCTTGGCCGAGCTGCAAACCTCGGGAGAGATTCGCGTACATATAGAAAAATCAACTTCCAAGGTTCCGTTTGATCGGGCTTTGGAAGTTTTTCATACCCTTAACATGCATGCCACCGAGCAAAAAAATGGGGTACTCATTTATGTGGCCTACCAAGACAAAAACTTTGTGATTTGTGGCGACCAAGGCATCAATGACCTCGTTCCTGCCGATTTTTGGGACAGCACCAAAGACCTGATGGCGTCCCACTTTAAATTGGGCAATTTTACTACGGGCTTGGTTTCGGGCATAGCCAAAGTGGGTGAACAACTCAAAACCTATTTTCCACTTCAGGAGAACGACCAAAACGAATTGTCAAACGAAATCTCTAAAGGATAATGAAATCAACACAAACCTCATTATCAAGATTAGTAGTGCTGATACTTATTTTGGCCAATCTTTCAGCATTTGCGCAGTTTACCATTCCCGAAAAACCAGCTTTTCAAACCTCGGTCTATGATTATGCCAAGGTGTTGAACGAAAACGAAAAACAGCAACTCGAAGAAAAACTTATTCGTTATTCTGATTCTACAACCACACAAATTGTAGTAATTACCATAGAAAGCCTAAAAGGCGAAGACATTGGCATACTTACACCCAAATGGGGACATGCTTGGGGCATTGGCGGAACCGAAAAAAACGACAACGGCGTACTTATTCTATTGGCCAAAGCCGAGCGCAAAATTTGGATCTCGGCTGGCTATGGTTTAGAAGACCGCTTGACTGCTGGAATTGGCGGCGAAATTACCCGAAGCTACATTTTACCCGAATTTAAAAAAGGAAATTATTACGCGGGATTAGATCAAGGTACCTCGGCCATCATCGATGTGTTTAAAGGCAAATACAAAGGCGAACGCAAAAAGAAATCAAAAAAAGAAGTGCCTTTTATACCCATTGCCATTCTGGTTTTAGTGGCACTTTTCTTGATGTCACGAAACAAAAACAACAACTCTGGAAACAACAACGACAACAACGGCAACAACGGACGTGGTCTCGATTTGATGGACATTATCTTACTAAGCAGCCTTGGCCGCAGCGGTGGAGGATTTGGCGGCTCTTCGGGCGGAGGGTTCTCTGGCGGCGGCGGATTCGGAGGCGGATTTGGCGGGGGCGGCTTCTCTGGTGGCGGTAGCGGCGGAAGCTGGTAGATAACACTTGTTTCATTGGAATTTTTATTGAACCACAATAAAAATTGTTTCAGGTTTCAAGGTTTCACGTTAACGCTGAAATTATACTACGAACTGAATTCCTTTTTTCTATTTATCAAAAAATCCCCAGAAAAGAAACTGAAACTTGAAACTTGAAACCTGAAACAAAAGAATAAGCAGTTACTTCTCTCTAATATAAATATCAATCGGCACACCCGAAAAATCCCATTGTTCTCGAATTTTGTTTTCTAAAAATCGCTTGTACGGATCTTTCACGTATTGCGGCAAATTAGCAAAAAACACAAATTGTGGGGTTGGTGTAGGCAACTGCATGCAGTACTTGATTTTTACGTATTTCCCTTTCAAGGCTGGCGGCGGATAGCTTTCGATAACCTTAAGCATAAAATCATTGAACTTTGAAGTGGCTATGCGTTGCGAACGGCTCTCATATACTTTTACCGTTGCTTCTAGCGCTTTTAATAACCGTTGTTTGGTTAAGGCCGACACAAATAAAATTGGCACATCGGTAAACGGCATAAGCTCTTCGCGAATTTTAGCCTCGTAATCTCGAGTAGACATGGTGTCCTTCTCGACCAAATCCCATTTATTTACCAAAATCACTACTCCTTTTCGATTTTTCTCAGCCAACCAAAAAATACTTTGGTCCTGCCCTTCAAATCCACGAGTAGCATCAATAATCAAAATACAGACATCAGCGTGTTCGATGGCACGAACTGAACGCATCACCGAATAGAATTCTAAGTCTTCTTTTACTTTGGCTTTGCGGCGAATTCCTGCCGTATCAACCAAATTAAATTCAAATCCAAAACGGTCAAATTTAGTGTCGATGGCGTCGCGAGTTGTTCCAGCAATATCGGTTACCATGAATCGATCTTTACCAATCAAGGCATTGATGAAGCTTGATTTTCCGGCATTTGGGCGTCCTACTACTGCAAAGCGAGGTAAACTAATTTCTTCAGATACAGGCTCTGGTTTTTCGGGAAAGGCATCAATCAAAGCGTCCAACAAATCGCCTGTTCCGCTGCCCGAAATACTGGCAAAGGTGTAGTAATCACCCAAGCCTAAATTATAAAATTCCATGGCGTCTTTTTCACGCATGGCATTGTCTACCTTATTAACAGCCAATAGCACCGGTTTAGTTACCTTGCGCAACAATTTAGCCACAGTATCGTCCATGGGCGTGATGCCTTCTTCTACATCAACCACAAACAAAATCACATCGGCCTCATCAATAGCCAACTCAACTTGCTTGCGAATCTCTCCTTCAAATACGTCATCAGAACCTTTAATATAGCCCCCTGTATCAATTACCGAAAACTCTTTTCCGTTCCATTCGCTTTTGCCATAATTACGGTCACGGGTAACTCCCGAAACCGCATCGACAATCGCTTCTCTGCGTTTAATCAACCGGTTAAATAAAGTTGATTTTCCTACATTGGGTCTACCGACTATGGCTACGATATTATTCATGGGTATTCAATTTTTGGCAAAAATACGTTTTTTTGACTGAGGAAAAGGGGATTACTTCTTGAGCTTATTGGTTGTAGCCAAAGCGCTTCAATTGGTTGGCATTGCTGCGCCAATTTTTATTCACTTTCACGTACATTTCAATGTGGATTTGTTTGCCGAAGAATTTTTCTAAATCGGCGCGGGCTTCGATGCCCACTTTTTTCAATGCGGCTCCTTTATGCCCTATGATAATTCCTTTTTGAGTGTCACGCTCAACCATAATGAGGGCTCGTATGCGGATGATGGTTTCGTCTTCGAGGAATTCTTCGGTGGCGATTTCTACCGCATATGGGATCTCTTTGTTGTAATGCAATAAGATTTTCTCGCGGATAATTTCATTCACAAAGAAACGCTCGGGTTTATCGGTCAACGTATCTTTGGGGTAATAAGGCGGACAAACCGGTAACAAGTCAATGATGCGGTTAAATACTTCTTTGACATTAAAATTTTGCAAGGCCGATATGGGAAACAACTCGGCATTGGGCACTTTGGCTTGCCAAAATGCAACCTGCTCTTCGAGTTGTTCCTGGTTGGAGTTGTCAATTTTATTTAACAACAACAAGACCGGGATTTTGGCGTGGATAATTTTATTGAAAAACGCCTCGTCTTTGAGTTCTTGCTCACCAATCTCAACCATGTAAATCAAGATGTCGGCATCTTCAAAAGCCGATTTCACAAAATTCATCATCGATTCCTGCATTTCGTAGGCCGGTTTAATGATCCCAGGCGTATCAGAAAAAATAACTTGGAAATCATCGCCATTTACAAAGCCCAAAATGCGGTGGCGGGTGGTTTGTGCTTTAGATGTAATAATAGACAAGCGTTCTCCTATAAACGCATTCATCAAAGTTGATTTTCCCACATTGGGATTACCTATTATGTTTACAAAACCAGATTTATGTTCCATGGTATAAAGAGTGAAATAGGTTTTTATCAAAAAAGCCACTCATTGCTGAATGGCTTTTCTTAGTAGCGGGAACAGGACTCGAACCTGTGACCTTCGGGTTATGAGCCCGACGAGCTGCCTACTGCTCTATCCCGCGCTGTTTCGAGTGCAAATATACAACCAATATTGACACTTACAAGTTAATTAGCTAAAAATAAATTTTTCACTAGTGTACAGATTATGAATTAATTAAATGAGAACTCAGCCACAATAGGAATATGATCGGATATTTTTTTGGCCAATGTCAATTTTTCGAAGTGGGTATAAAAGGGAATTACAAATGATTTTAGGCATTTTACATTGCGAGTAGCATAAAAAATATTGTCATATTCGGAGGCCAAGCAATTGCCGTTTTTACAACTTCGTTTCAAGGATGTTTTTTGGTTCACCAACGCCGATTGGTAGTTCATTTTTCGGAAATTAGTGAACACACTGTTGGATTGGGGACAATTAAAATCGCCTAAAAAAATGAGATTTAAATTGGGATATTCTTTTGTGACTTGGGCCAAGAGTTTAATTTCACGCTCGGGCTGTTTGGTTTTTGGCACAGCATGAAAAGAAACCAGTGTGAATTGTTTGCCTTGAAATGCAAAGGTAGCCAAGTACGGTTCGCGTTCTATTTGTTGCGCATACTGCTTTTCTAACCAGGCCTTGCCTATTAATTTTACCCGGCTGGGTTTCCATAAAAAAGCATAACGCTCGGTAGTTCCGCCAGTAGTTTGTGTGGGATTACTAATGCAGTAGTCCCATTTGGACCCTTTTCTATTTAAGGCATCGGCCAATCGAGAAACCGCTTGTGCACCGCCATTGCCAGCCACCACTTCTTGAATGGCCAATACATCATATGATTTTACTGTTGAAGCAATAAACTCAATTGTGGCAGCTGATTTTGACTTGCCGAAATTTTGAATATTCCACGACAGTACTGACACTTGGGCCTGCACCAAAAAAGGGACAATGAAAAGTAGAAAAATAAATTTGTAACGCATACATTACCTTTTAGGTTTCTCAATAGTACAAAAAAAAACCACCAACTTTCGTTGGTGGCAAACCATTTATTTAAACCAATTTATTAAAACTACTCTTCGTTTGCTAATGCCGATGTTCTATCTTCAACTGGCAATACTACAGCCAATCCTGATTCGTTAAGCATCGTCATGTTTAGGGTATCCAACTGCGCCAAGTTTCTTGAAACAGCTCCGCTGAAGTTGTTATAGGATATGTTCATTTCTTTCAATTTGGGCAAACGTTCTAAATCAAAAGGCACTTGTCCGTCCATGTTGTTTTCAAATAAACTTAAATTTTCAAGAGAAGACATATTGGCCACTTCATGACTCAATTTACCAGTCAATTTGTTGCTGTTCAACAACAATATACGAAGCGATTTTAACTCGTAAATACTTGTTGGAATAGTTCCCGATAATTCATTATTAAATAAAGACAACACTTTTAATTGTTTCAGATTTCCAATTTGAGTTGGAATTGATCCTGTCAACTCGTTCATAAACAACTCTATAGATTGCAGGTTGGTTAAGTCACCCAATTGAGATGGAATTGTTCCTGACAATTTATTGAAACTTAAATTCAAATATTTTAAATCTTTTAGATTGGAAATGCTAGCTGGAATAACGCCCGAAATTTCGTTGCGGAATAAATTAAGTTTTTGCAAGTAAACCAAGTCGGTAACTTCGGCTGGCAAAGCTCCAACCAAATGATTGTTCGAAAGATCAACACTTACCACTTTGTCGTTTTTGAGCACTACACCAAACCAATTATTTACCGGGGCATTTAAATCCCATGTATTGGTCCATTGGGCTCCATTAGTAGCGTGGTATAATTTTACTAGGGCTTCTTTTTCTTTGGGAGAAACAGCAGCGAGTAAACTAGCAGAAGCGAGTAATGCAATAAATAAGGTAATTTTATTTTTCATGTGTAGGTTAATTTAGGTTTGTAAATGCATCCGGTTGTTGGGGACAACACAGCTGCTTTGTTTTTAATACGGAGTAAAAGTAGAACGAACATCGACTATTGGCAAATAAAATCGATGAAATGCATTATTTTGATTTTTTATACTATATTTTTCTTACAATTATTTATTTCTTATATCTTTATGATATATTGAAAATACGTTTCCATGAATGACTATTTCTCTATCCAAAAAACTATATTTGGGTTATTAACCTTAACCCAAACAAAATGGAAACAAACTTTTTAGCCTTACTCACAGCTGCAACCTCAACACTTATTGTTGGTTTTATCTGGTACAACCCGAGAGTATTTGGTAACCTATGGATGAAGGAAGCCAGACTTAATTATGATGATTTAAAAGGTAGTAACTTAATCAAAACAATGGGCATTTCATTTATTTATGCCTTTTTTATTGCCTTTATGTTGCAAACAATTACAATACATCAGTTTGGCGCACTAGGTATGATTGGCGGAGATCCAACAATTGCCAAAGCATCATACAACGAATTTATGACCGATTATGGCAATGCCTTTCGCACCTTTAAGCACGGAGCATTACACGGATTCATAAGTGGTTTATTCATGGCCTTACCTATTATTGGAACCAGTGCTTTGCATGAACAACGTAGTTTTAAATACACGTTAATTTCTGGAGGATTCTGGGTAGTAAGCTGTACAATTATGGGTGGAATTGTTTGTGGATGGCCTTTGAATTAAAGTATATTTGCTAAAAAAAGATTGAAGGCGCCTCATTCGATTTGTATATTTAAAAACACCGATGAACTTCCAGATAATTGGGATGAACTGGCTGCATCAACTGTTTTCTTGACCAAATCGTATTTAGAAATCACCAAAAAATCAGCGCCCAACAACATGTGTTGTTACTTTGTTGGGTTTTATTCAGATGGAATACTCACAGGAATTGCTATAGCACAATACATCGATCTGTATAAATTGTCCTCGTTTGGCGAACGCGATCAATGCATGAAAACGGCAGTTCGCAACTTTATATTTCGAAAGCTCGCCGCGAATGTGTTGATTCTTGGAAACAATATGCTCACAGGCGAAAACGGATGGGCTTTTGCAAAACATACTTCAAGTTCCTATCAACAAAACTGTCTTGCTTTGGCATTGGATAAACTAGTTGACACACTAAAATCAGAGGGGATAATCATTCACATACAAATTGCCAAAGATTTTTATCATACGCCTTCAAATTTACTCTCGGCAGCTAATTTTAAGTCATTTTATCAATTTTACATTCAGCCTAACATGATCTTTTCGTTGGCTGAACATTGGGCAACAGAGGCAGATTACATCAAAGATTTACAAAAAAAATACCGCGACCAATGGAAACGAGCTAGAAAAAAATGTGTAGGTGTTGAGAAACGAACTTTGGATTTAGAGCTCGTGGCACACTATGAATCCGAACTGTATTCCTTATATCATACAGTAGCCAAAAACGCTCCCTTCAACACTTTTTTCCTGGCTCCTCATCACTTTCACAATATGAAACAGCAGCTGGATGAAAAATTTACAATTTTCGGTTATTTTGAAAACAAAACACTCATTGGATTTTGCACTCTAATTCAAAATGGCTCTGTAATTGATACTTACTTTTTGGGTTATGACGAAGTGCTTCAAAAGCAAAAGTTATTATACCTCAATATGCTCTATGACATGATTGATTTTTCGATTATGAAAAAAGCAAAACAATTGGTATTGGCTCGAACAGCTTTAGAAATAAAGAGTTCTGTGGGCGCGAAAGCGATCCCAATGTTTGGGTATATCAAACACCAAAATAAGCTATTAAACTTCTTTATGAAGTGGATATTCAACTATCTGCAACCAGAAATCAAATGGCAAGAGCGGCATCCATTTGTTTAATTGATCTGTTCAAGCTCTAACTGAACCAGTTCCCAGTCTTCAAGAAGCTGATCCAGCTCTTTCTTTTTTTTGTTGTAGGCCATAAAAAAAGAGGCATCTTCGATGTGTTTATCGTAATTTGAAGCCAATGCTTTGTCATCTTGCTGTATGTCAATTTCCAACTGCTTAATTTGACTTTCTATTTTACTTAACCTATTCTGTAAGGCTTTCCCTTTCTTCTGGTCTTCATAAGACACTTTTGTTGTGATTTGCGGTTGTACTTTTTGTACCGCATCTTTCTTTTCTACTTCTCGCATATTCTCAAGGTTGCGTTGTTCCAAAAAGAAATTAACATCACCCAAATATTCCTTGATTTTTTGGTCTTTGAATTCGTATACAATATTCGACATGCCTTGCAAGAAATCACGGTCGTGAGAAACCAACAATAAAGTACCCTCAAACTTTTGCAAAGCCGCTTTTAGGACGTTTTTGGATTTAATATCCAAGTGGTTAGTTGGCTCATCCATCACCAAAACATTAATGGGTTGCAGCAATAATTTACACAAGGCCAAACGATTGCGCTCGCCTCCCGAAAGCACTTTTACTTTTTTCTCTACATCGTCTCCTCGAAACAAAAATGAGCCCAACATATCGCGCACTTTAGAACGATTGGTGTCGGTTGCGGCATCTTCCATGGTTTGCAACAAGGTAATTTCACCGTCCAAATACTCGGCCTGATTTTGTGCAAAATAGCCCAACTGCACATTGTGTCCCAATTTTATATTTCCTTGAAAATCAAACTCGTGCACGATGGCTTTGATAAATGTAGATTTTCCTTGGCCATTTTGCCCCACAAATGCAATTTTACTTCCACGCTCAACCAACAGATTGATATTCTTTAAAATGACTTTATCGCCGTAGGCTTTTGTAACATCTTCGGCTTCAATCACTACTTTTCCGGGCACTTTTGAAACAGGAAAGGAAATATTCATCACCGAATTATCGTCTTCGTCAACCTCGATGCGCTCAACTTTGTCCAACTTTTTAATCAACGATTGGGCCATTGAAGCTTTAGATGCTTTGGCGCGAAACTTCTCGATGAGCTTCTCAGTCTCTTCTATTTTCTTTTGCTGATTTTTTTGGGTAGCCAATTGTTTCTCACGAATCTCATGACGCAATTCTAAATACTGCGAATACGGCTTATTGAAATCATAGGCTTTACCCAATGAAATTTCGATAGTTCTGTTGGTGACATTGTCGAGAAACATCTTATCGTGTGAAACGATCACTACTACTCCCGGATAATTGCGCAAAAAGTTTTCCAACCAAATGATACTTTCGATATCCAAGTGGTTGGTTGGCTCATCTAATAAAAGGATATCGTTGGCTTGTAACAACAATTTGGCCAATTCGATACGCATACGCCATCCGCCAGAAAAAGTCTCTGTGAGGTCGTTAAACACTTCCCGTTTGAACCCCAAACCAAGCAATATCTTTTCTGTATCACCTACATAATTGTATCCACCAAGTAGTTCAAATCGATGGGTGTAATCGGACAAATCTTCTATAATTTGCGAATATTCGGCACTTTCGTAGTCGGTGCGCGTAACCAACAAATGGTTGATTTCTTCTAATTTTCGTTCAACCTCTTTAATGTCGGTGAAGGCTTGATAAGCTTCTTCCAATACCGTTCGGCCTTGCTCAAAATCAATGTCTTGACGAAGAAATCCGATGCGCACTTCTTTTTCGGTAGCGATACTACCCGAATCAGGAAGTAAATCGCGCGCCAAAATTTTTAACATGGTGGACTTTCCAGCACCATTTTTTCCCACTAGACCCACTCGATCTCCGGCACCCATTCTAAAAGTTACCTCTTCAAATAAATACGTTCCTCCAAAAGAAACCGATAAATTGTGGATATTGAGCATAATTGTGACAAATGTTACGTAGAGAAGGAATTGAAAAAGTACCTTTGTTAAAAATTTTTGCAAATGTTAAAAAAAGGATCCAAAGTAAATAGCATTTTAACAGGAAGTTGTCCGAAATGCCAAAATGAAAATATGTATATCGATTCCAATCCATATCATTTAGGAAAAGTGCTAAAAATGCATGAAAACTGCAGTCATTGTGGGTTAAAATACCAAATAGAACCTTCCTTTTTTTATGGCGCAATGTATGTGAGTTATGCGGTAAATGTGGCCTTAGGTGTAGCAACTTTTATTATTGCTAAGGTGTTTATTGGATTAGACCTGGTTCAATCATTTGGTGCAATAATAGGATCATTGGTAGTACTTTACCCTCTTGTTCTTCGGGTTTCAAGAAACATTTATATTAATCTTTTTGTGGATTACGATCCTACTTCAAACGACTAGTCTTTTTTGATGAAAATCGCTTGATATCAATTACAGTTGGTAAC
Organism: Flavobacterium sp.; assembly: GCA_018883065.1. GTDB lineage: Bacteria > Bacteroidota > Bacteroidia > Flavobacteriales > Flavobacteriaceae > Flavobacterium. The sequence continues at coordinate 5,016 of VEQT01000035.1, read as the reverse complement.
TGTTGCTCATGTTCAATGGATTGAAAAAGCAAATCCGAAAGATACGGAGCCAATAATACACCTCTGGTTCCTAAACCATTTAATAGGTGTAGTCTATTATATATAGGATGGGTTCCAACTAATGGCTTTCTATCTTTAACTGTTGGACGTATACCTGCATAGTGGTGTAAAAGTTCAAACTCGCAACTGATGACCTCTTTAAGTTTTGAAATAAGTTCTTCAAAACCTTGTTGGGTAGGGCTACTCGATTTATCATCCCAATTATAGGTAGCGCCTACTTTGTAAACACCTTCTCTAAGTGGTAAAATAAAGATTGATGAATTCAGCATTTTATCAATTTGCAATTCAGGCGCTTTTATAATAATGAGCTCGCCTTTTACACCATCAAGAGGCAGGTGATTAAACCAAGGATTGGCATGCATAGCAAAACCTTCGGCAAAAACAATATTTTTGGACTGAACTCCACGATACAAAACGTGATCCTCAAAAAATTGAACATCAGAATGAATAAAGGGTTCGTGAATCAACATACTCTTGGAGTGCAAATAAGTATGATACTTATCGAGTAAAAGGGGCACATCAACATAGCCAGTATGTAAAACTTCTCCAAAATGAAATGGAGAATGGATACCATTAAATTGCGAAGTACAAAGCGAAGTGGACAAAAAAGGGTTTAAACCCGGTTTATCAGCAGCCACAAACCAATTGTTTTGATCTTCAATAGAACTTAACTTGCGCAACATCGGCAATTTAAAATCAACTTGAACACCTATTCGCTGCGCGATAGATGCATAAAAGGGAGTAAGTAACTGCAACTGTTTTTCGGCATCCCACACTAATGTAAAACGCTTTAAAACAACTGGATTATATATTCCACCGGCTACACGAGAGGAACAAGAAGTGGGCGTGTCGTATACTACAAATTTTTTAGTCTGCTGAATCAGTGTTTCGGCAAACGAAATTCCAGCTAAACCTGAACCGACAAGTATATAATCTAACATATGAAATAAAAAACTCCTACCGATGAAAGTAGGAGTTGGTTAAAAAATAAAGTGGAAGAATTAGTAATTCCACATATCTTGTTCAAAATCGCGAATTTTATCTTTAACGCGCTCTGATTCTAACAATTGCATCTGTGAATTTTCGCGCATGTATTCCGAAATCTCACGGTCACCATACACATTCTCTTCTTTATATAATTCACCGTTAAATCGTCTTGAATTTAACATATCATCAAAACTGATTGGCATGGCTGAGTTACGATTGTTAAATGCTTTGGCTTCATGTAAAATTTCACGAACAGCTGGGAAATAAACCCAAAATAATTCAATAAAATCTTGGTTTTCTGAACCAATTTCTTTGGCTTCAGGAGATACAGGACAAATTCCAAGTAATCTATACTTTAATTCGCTCTGGCGTTTATCAAAGTACCAAAAACCTTTAATCTTGTAATCAGCAACATCAATTGCACTTAACTCTTTTTTATTGATGTATTGTGGATCTAATACTTTTATAGCAGGAATTACTGTAGCAGGAGTAACTGATAAAACATTGCCTTTTTTATCTCTTTTAACTACTTCAGGAATCGTTCTAGATTTATAGTCATCCGGATAATTATTAATTTCCTCTTTTCCAGCATTTGTAGTATCAATAAAAGTAAAAGAACTTTCCATATCTTTAAAAGTCTTCTTTGTATTGAAATAACTATCCGTGTATACTTCAGTTATTTTACCAGACTTAATTCCTTTCAATAACACATCAAACAATGATCTTCTGTCTTTGCCAATATTTGTTGTATCAATTGGATAGTACAATGGAAAATTAATACGTTCATCAAGATCAATAATTTCCCAAGTTGTTTTTCCCATTAACACATCACGATCATGCACGTATCCATATGGAAGTGGCTTATCGTTATCTGAATTGAGCTGAGCAGGTGTTTTTTTACCAATTTCAGAAGGCACTTTGGCATTCAATAAATTTGATTGAGCGAAAGTTGAAAAACTTACACTTACAAACAAGGCTGCAATTATTAGATTTTTTTTCATTGTGTATACTTTTAAAGTATTAGTAGGTAATCTTGAAAGGGGATTATTGTATTTCGTAAATTACTGGTGCAGTTCGAGACAATAAAATATCTGATCCTTCTAACTTAGTTTTAATATCAGAAATGGTTACTTGGTCACCTCTTCCTGCTTTAGCTAATGCAGCTTTACATTGTGCATTTACACGATCACCTGAAACTACAACTGTAGCTTGTCCAGCAACCTTTAAGCTAAAACCAGTAACTTTCAATTTCACTTCAAAATCAAAATCAAGCATTTTAGCTGAAATTTGAGAAACTTCAAGTCTAGATTTAGCTCCTTTAACTACACCATACTCACCTCCAACACATCCGGTTGGAGCAGGAATACTTTTGATACGAAATACTTTTTTGTCAGACACTTTAGAGTCATCTGGCAAAGTACCTGTAACATTAATAGCTACTTCAGTTCCTGATCCAGGATTCATTTTATAAGAACCAGGTTTTCCAGCTGAACTTAAACCTGGTGCTGAAGCAGAAACTTTGTCTGCCGAAATACCAGCAAAAGATATTGTCATTGGGTTGGTTACACCACGATACACTACATTCATTTTATCTGCTGAAATAGTAGCAGAATTGGGTTTTGGAACTACAACATAATTTCCTTTAATTGGTAAGCTAACTACTTTACCATTTTCATCAAAATTAAATGAACCCGTAATTTCGTGCTCTCCAACATTTCCAGCGCCAAAAGAAAACTCAGCTTGACCAGCAGTAGCTTTTACAGACTGTCCATTAACAATTACTGACTTGGCAACTAAGTTTGGATCAAATTTTCCTAAAATGATTTTACCTTTTACAGCTTCACCTTGGAAAAAAGCAGTTTTCTCTGGAACAACAATTGGTTGGTAGGCTGTCAAGGATGCTGCAGCAACCAAGTCAGACTGGAACATTCCGTTGATGATGTCACTTTCAGTAGTTTTGATATCAGCTTGCAATTGAGATAGTTTTGTAATGGTAGCAATCAAAGGGAATCCTTTGTAATTGTACTCCATCCACTCAATTTTTTTGTTCTCAGTTTTAGAGAAAACAGCTGCAGTTGAAAATCGATTTTGGATTTTTTTCAACTCTACCTCAGCGATAGAACTTCCTCCAACTTCTTTCAATTGAGAAACGAAATTGGCGATTTTGTCTAAGAATTCTTTTCCTTTTTTGCTAGGCTTATCTCCCTCAAACCATTTCTCATCAACCATATCTCCTTTGTCCATTGATTCAAAAGGAAGATTACCGTTTTCATCTTTTTTAAATTCTTTGGTGAAATCGGCTTTGATCGATTCAATGTAATCATTAAAATCTTTAGATAAAGCGCGGATTTTTTCTACTTTAGCTTTCTTATCACCATATTGTTTGGGTTGATCAGCTGCTTTCTGGGCTAATTGTTGGAATGAAGATTCATTTCTAGCATCCGTAATTACATTTGATTCAACAATTTTATTATTCAAGATACCAAAAGCAGATAATACTTCTTTTGACATATTTAACGCTAACATCGCGATGAAAACCAGATACATCAGGTTAATCATCTTCTGTCTAGGGGTTAATTTTCCTCCTGCCATTTTTTCTAATTAATTAGTTTGGTTTATATATTAAAAAAGTAGGAAGATATTAGTTCCCTTTGTTGCCCATAGCAGATAACATACCGCCGTAAACATTGTTCAATGAAGACAAGTTAGATGTCAATGACTGCATTTGATCTTTCAATTTCAAATTGTTTTCAGCAACTTCATCATTAATTTGTGCGTTTCTTGACGCGCTATCCAATTGAATTTTGTATAACCCATTTAATGATTCCATTTGTGCGGCAGCTAATGTTAATTCCTCACTGTATTTTTTAGTAGAAGCAATTGAATCAACTGTAGGTGCAATACCTTTGGCAGCAGATTCGAAATTTTTGATGCTATTTCCTAAGCTAGCCATTAATTCTCCATCAATTTTGGCTTCTTTAAGCATAGCGTCAAGTTTTTGCGATAATAATCCTTGAGGATCTTGAGCGTCTTGAGACTTAGCTGATTTCTTTTGCGCTTCTCCTCCTGCAAGTTCAGGATATACTAATGTCCAGTCTAATTCTGTATCAACAGGATCAAAAGCTGAAAGTCCAAAAATCAAAGCCTCAGTTCCAAGACCAATAATCAACATCGCGCTTGCTCCAGGCCAGTGCATCAATTTAAATAGTGCTCCAATGATTACTACTGCCGCTCCCATACCGTAAGCGAAATTCATTACTTTTTTGCTTAAAAATGCCATAATAAAAAAATTTAGTTAGTTAAGTTAATGTAAATAAGTGGTTTATTGTTTATTTTTTTGAGTTACCTGTAACAGATGTACCCATGTAATCTTGAACAGTTCTGAAACCAATGTAACTTCTTGATGTATCTGCATATTCAAAGTCACGCGTGCTTACTTGTAAAAAATATGCAACATCTTTCCAAGAACCTCCACGCACAACTTTACGCATATTTTTTAAATCCGGAACGTTTGGATTCATTGTAGATACGTATTCGTATGCACCTGCATCATAGGAAGAAGCAGTCCATTCAGAAACATTTCCGGCCATGTTATACAAATTGTATCCATTTGGCTCATAGGACTTTGCCTCTACAGTATATAAAGATTGATCCGCAGCATAATCCCCCCTGTTTGGTTTGAAATTGGCTAAGAAACATCCTCTGTCGTTTTTAGTGTATGGACCACCCCATGGATATGTTCCTGATTGAAGACCTCCTCTAGCAGAATACTCCCACTCTGCTTCAGTTGGCAAACGAAATGAATTTATTAAATCTCTTCCTGTTTTCTTAGATTTAATGTATGAATTTTTCTTTAATGTTCTCCATGCGCAAAATGCTTTGGCTTGGTGCCAGTTAACACCAACTACAGGATATTCTGAATAAGCTTGGTGCCATAAATAGTCGTTGTGCATGGGATCATTATATGAG
>VEQT01000093.1 GCA_018883065.1 Flavobacterium sp. | reverse complement strand
TTGGAGCATTAAAAAAGAAGCCTAAAAAAACAGACTTCAAAAATTTTGCGCAGGAAATTCTTGAACGTGAAGCAGTGCGGTTGGCAAAAAAGAACAAAAACAAATAGCAACTAACGGTTTCGGGCTTGGCGAAGGCTGGGACTTTGAAAAACTAAACTTGAAATTATGCACAGAAGATCAATAGAATTACAGAACTTGGTTGAACCACAGAAGCCCAGCTTTTGCCAAACACGTGTTACAGGCAGTACGGGTTTAAATGTACTATCTCTTTTCGATGGTATGTCTTGTGGTCAATTAGCGTTACAAAGGGCAGGAATAAAAGTTAATCAATACTTTGCAAGTGAAATAAAACCACACGCAATAAAAGTAACTCAATTAAATTTTCCTAATACAATTCAATTAGGTAGCGTATTAGATGTAAAAGCAAGTGATTTACCAAGAATTGACTTATTGATAGGTGGAAGTCCTTGTCAAGACTTTAGTTCAGCTAATAAAGAAAAATTAGGATTGCAAGGCGAAAAATCAGGCTTGTTTTATGAGTATTTACGATTACTAAAAGAATGTAAGCCAAAATACTTTTTACTTGAAAATGTGGCTATGGATGATTATAGTTATGCAGCAATAAGTGAAATGCTTGGAACTTATCCGACAAACATAAATAGCGAACTTGTATCAGGGCAATTAAGACAAAGAAGTTATTGGACTAATATAGGTCCAGAAAGTTTTGATTTATTTGGTAATAGATATTCAATGATACCACAACCGAGAAATAAAAAAATAACATTTCAAAGTTTGTTAGAAAATGGATATACAGATAGATTAAAAGCAAGATGTATTTTAGAAAGTGAAAGCAGACCATTAGTGAGTAAAGAAAAACTTTATAGAAGATACAATGAATTAGGATTTATCAATATTGTTTTTGATAATCCACAATGCGAATACAATGAAAATATTAGAATATTAACACAAACAGAATTAGAAAGGTTACAAACAGTTCCTGAAGGATATACAAGCATTTTAAAAAGAAACGATGCGGCTTGTCTTTTGGGTGATGGTTGGACAGTAGACACGATTGCTCATATATTCTCTTTTTTGGAAGTAGAATGTTCAAATTTAGCACAGTCGTAGTATTGCCTGTAACTACCTTATACCCGCTAATACATAGCGCCTATCATGACAACCGAACAGCGCATCATTGAATACATGACTAACTACGAGCCGCACGATGCCACGCTAACCGATGGATGTGTAACATACCACAGCACCGCCCGAACGCATCGCAGCTATGCAGCTCAATTAATTAATGCACCCGAGCAATCAATGGTTCATCGAACTTATTTGAATCGCTGCTTAAACTGGTTGAGGTTGCTCAAAAAAAACAACATCGAATTGTATAACACAATCAAAAATTAACTATCTTTGTAATTCAATGGATGAGCAGAAACATAACGGGCACGGAGGTAAGCGGCAAGGCGCGGGCTGTAAAAAGCTATATGGCGAGCCTACCGTTAACATCACCTTTCGCGTTCCTGAATCACATAGGCTAACGATTCGCACGTTGGTATATGATTACATGGATAGGCTAAAAACAAAGAACAAAACAAACCACCTACCCGAATATGGCTGCTAACCTATTAACAATACCATGTGCTATCGAAAGCGTTTCCACGCGCCGCGATAAAACAATCAAGGTAACGATAGGCACGCAGGAGCTAACGCCCGAACAAATGACACAGCTCATGAATCAATGGCTCGGTGGTGTTGGTGTTATGGCATTCAAGGGCG
>VEQT01000034.1 GCA_018883065.1 Flavobacterium sp. | reverse complement strand
ATTCAATCCATTCTTGGGTTCCTTTTATTCCGCCGATAAAACTGGGTTTAAAAATAAGGTAATCCGGTTTGCATTGTTCTATTAACTGCTTTTTTGATTCTACCGTTGTAAATCCAATTAGTTCTTCATCTAAAGCAATCGGAATTGGACTGACTTGAATCAGATCATGTAGCAATTCACGTTGATTTACAGCTAAAGGTTGTTCTATACTATGAATCTGAAAAACAGCTAACTGTTTTAATTTAGTTAAAGCATCAGATGCAGTAAATGCGCAATTGGCGTCAAGACGAATTTCAATTTGATTTGCCGAAAAATGGGTTCGAATTTGCCGCAACAAATCCAGTTCTTTTTCAAAATCTAAGGCACCTATTTTAAGTTTTACACAGCGAAATCCTTGCGCAATTTTGTCATCGAGTTGGGCCTTCATAAAGTCGATATCCCCCATCCAAACCAATCCGTTGATGGGAATTTGCTGATTGCCTTGAGTAAAATCTGACGGAAATAAGTCAAAAGGAGTCACACTGTTTAGCGATCGAAAAGCCATTTCTACCCCAAATTGAATAGACGGGAAATCACGCAATTCTTCCCACAACTGCGCTTCGCCTAAATGTATGTTAGCGCAAGTCCACTGCAGTTTTGCTTCGTAATCTGAACGGTCGTCATAACTCAATCCGCGTAAAATACCGCATTCACCAATTCCTTTTTTACCGTCATGCTCCAATACAATAAACCAAGACTCTTTGCTATGCAAAACACCACGAGAAGTTCCGGCCGCTAGTTTAAACTCTAAATCATATCGAAAATAGCTTGCTTTCATCCTAATCTAGCATTCGGATTATGCGTTTAAAATTGGATGATGATAATCCTAAAGTAGTAAATTCGGCAAAATCTTGTTCGATTTTTACTTTCCAAGAAAGATTCTCACTTACATTTTGCGTTTGGTATTTTTTATAAATCGATTTGGCCTCTTGAAACTGATCGTGAAACAAATAGGAATGAGCGAGGGTAAGTTGTGCAATCAAATCGGTGGGGTCTTTGCTAACAGCTTGCTGTGCATATAAAATTGCCTTATCAAGCTGCTTGGTAACCAAATAAAGCCAAGCCAATTGCGCATAATCTTGAGCTGTCGCCTTGGGTGATTCTATTACATTCAATCCGAGCTTGATGGCCTCGCCAAACTTTTTCTCAGATTTGAACAAAGCCAAATTTTCTTTATAGTGCGCATATCGAAAGGATTCACCATTGGTTGCTACAAAACAAACCGAACTATTTTCAGTATAGGTCTTGGCTTTTTCGGCAGCCAATAATGTACTGTATTCAGCATATGTAAATTTTGTCGTGATGCGTTCCAATATACAACCACAATAGGCCTGAGCCGAGCCCAGTTGTTTGGCTAATTCGGTTGATGCGCACACTTCAATTACTTCTTTTTTGGTTGTGTTTGTCCAGCCCGAACTGAGTTTGGCATCAACCCAGGGCACCACTTCAACTAAAATGCGTTGGTTCATGATCCAATTGGCGCTTTCAAAACCAAACCAAATGGATTGCGTTGAAAGACAAGAAGTAGAGGAAACCGTAAGTCGACGCGCGTCTTTATTGACGGGCGTTTGTTGGGCAAAACAAGCTTTTTTGACAGTCCCAGTTTGTTTGTATTTTTTGGCTTCGTCGGGACTGGAAAAAATGGCATACGTACAACTATCGTCACCCGCAATTTTAGACAACAAAACCAGAGCACCCGCTGATCCTTGCGAAATTCCGGTTGGATCGGGAATGGCTTTTAACACCGAGATTAAACTCGAAGTTGTTTTTTGATTGTCTTCTAAGAGTGTGATGCGATACACCAATTCAGTAGTTCCTTGAGGTAATTCATCTACAGCAAGAACCAATCGCTCATGGGCGGTTACCGTAAGTTCTTTAGAGAAAGCACGTTCTTTATCCCAATACCCATTTACCTGAGCTTGTAGCTGAAGAGCAAAACTCATCAAAAACAAAAGCAAACTCATTTTTTGCATAGCCCGTAATTTATATTTCGATGCTTTCACCTATTTCAAGCAACATCAAATCTTTTCCATGGTCAAAGAATTTTCGGATGGCCTCTTGGTGGTTGATTTCGATGTAGCCAAACGTATCGTAGTGGTAACCCATAACTTTATCGCATTCAATAAAATCGGAAGCGAGAATTGCATCCTCTACATCCATCGTAAAATTACTGCCAATAGGCAAAATGGCTAAGTCCAATTTGGTGCGCAGCGGAATCAACTTCATATCATACGTTAAAGCTGTATCGCCAGCGATATAGATGTTTTTGTGTTCGCCTTCAATCACAAAACCACCCGGATTTCCACCATAGGTCCCGTCTGCAAACGAACTGGAATGAATGGCGGTAACATATTTTACTATCCCAAAATCAAATGACCAGCTACCGCCATGGTTCATCATGTGACCTGCAAACCCTTTGGCCAAGTAATGGGTGATAATCTCAGCATTTGAAATTAATAACGCCGATGGATTGGCTTGCAAAATGGCCTCAACATCGAGCGTATGGTCTTGATGCGCATGAGTGAGTAAAATGTAATCCGGATGTAAATCGGCTATATTGATGTGTGCTGCTTTGGGATTGCCCGAAATAAATGGATCAACCAACAGTACTTTTCCTCCAACTTCTACTTGTAAACATGCATGTCCAAAAAATGTAATTTTCATCTTGCTATCCGTTATTTACTACTATATCTGATAAAAAATAAATGAGACCCAAGGACAATAAAATAGCCAAAAAGAAGGTACTCAAAGCCACAACTTTGAGCTCTGGATCGAGCGTGCGTGAATCTTGATTTTGATACACTCGTTTAAGATGTAAAACCAAAGGCACAAAGACAATCAGAAAGAAATACTGATCAAAATTAAATTGTCCATCAGTGGTGAAATCGTTAAGAATGGCAAAAATCAATATCAAAAGCATGGCCGAAATCACCAAAAAATAATGGTATAGCTTCGCTTTTGGTAATCCAAACTGCACCACCAAAGTATTTTTTCCGGCTTGTGTATCCGAAATTACATCGCGCATGTTGTTGAGATTTAATACGGCCACACTCAAAAAACCAATTGCTGTAGCAGGCAAAAACAACAAATAGCCTTCGGCAAAAGTTTTGGCAAACATAAAATAAACTCCCAAGGTGCTCACCCAGCCAAAAAACAAAAACACAAACAGATCGCCAAATCCGCGATAGCCATAAGGATTCTTCCCCACAGTATAACGTATAGCCGATGCAATTGCCAAAATACCTAAAGCCAAGTACCCCAACGAGTAAAAAAGATTATGATCCTTGAACGCTGAATAAATTAACAAAACAGCAGAGACTAAGGTAAGAAAAGCTGTAAGCGCTATGGCTTTGCTCATGGCTTTAGGACTAATAGTCCCACTTTGAATGGCACGAATTGGCCCTACTCGACTTTGGTTGTCGGTGCCTTTTACCCCATCACCATAATCGTTGGCAAAATTAGACAACACTTGTAAACCCAAAGTAGTAGTTAAGGCAAAAATCACAATATCCCAATTGAACAAGGATTGCGACATAGCATAAAAACAACCCACCAAAATTCCAGAAACTGACAACGGCAAGGTGCGCAATCGAGCGGCTTGTATCCAGTGTTTCATACTCAATTAAACATATTTAATTATTAATTTTTAATCATCAAGGGATCCACTTGTTATCACCAAAATTGGGCTTACGCTTTTCAAGAAAAGCATTTCTTCCTTCTTTTGCTTCTTCAGTCATATAGGCCAAACGCGTGGCTTCGCCTGCAAATACTTGTTGACCCACCATGCCATCATCGGTGAGGTTCATAGCAAACTTCAACATTTTGATTGAGGTAGGCGATTTAGCCAATATTTCTTGAGCCCATTCAAAGGCCGTGTCTTCGAGTTGATCATGTGGAATTACAGCATTGACCATACCCATGTCTAATGCGTCTTGGGCCGAGTAATTGCGCCCTAAGAAAAAGATCTCACGGGCTTTCTTTTGCCCAACCATTTTAGCCAAATAGGCCGATCCATAACCGCCGTCAAAACTTGTTACATCGGCATCGGTTTGTTTAAAAATGGCGTGTTCTTTACTAGCTAAAGTCATATCACAGACAACGTGTAAGCTATGTCCTCCGCCAACTGCCCAACCCGGAACTACTGCAATCACTACTTTGGGCATAAAACGAATAAGGCGTTGCACCTCGAGTATATTCAAGCGGTGCTGGCCATCCTCGCCAACATATCCTTGATGGCCACGGGCATTTTGATCGCCACCGCTGCAAAATGAATACACACCGTCTTTGGTTGAAGGTCCTTCGGCCGAAAGCAAGACTACACCAATTGAGGTATCTTCTTGTGCATCATAAAAGGCTTGGTACAATTCTGAAGTAGTTTTGGGGCGAAAAGCATTGCGCACATTGGGTCTATTAAAAGCAATACGCGCCACGCCGTTGCATTTTTTATAGGTAATGTCTTCAAATTCCCTAACCGTTTTCCAATCTATTTTTTGCATGGTAAATTATCGTTTTAATGAAAAATGTCCTTGATATTTTCGACCGTCTTCTCGAATGGCTACAAACCAATAGTCGTCAGAAATAAGCTGGTTGCCAATAAAATTGCCATTCCAACTGGCTTGCGAATCGAGGTATTTGAGTAGTTTGCCAAATCGATCGTAGATATACACCTTTAAATTGGGTTCAAACTCTGAATTTTTAATTTTCCAAACATCATTGAATCCATCGCCATTGGGTGTAAAAAACTTGGGATAATCCAGCAACCATACTTCGCGATCAATGCTTCCGCAACCCAGTTTATCTTGAATGGTTAGGGTATAAACAGCTGCGGGCAATTGATCAAATACATTGCTATCTTGAAATTCACCGCCATTAATTGCATATTCAAACCAAGTTGGATCAGAAGCTACAACAGTAATGCTGTTTTCGTTGGTGGTCCAATCGGTAACTTGAATGTCGTCAACGGTGGGTACTTTTGATAAATTGACGGCAATATCTTGGCTTACCGAACAAGAAACATTTTGTAAACCATAGGTGTTTGCAGCCGTAGCGGTTAACAGCGTTTGACCCAATTGTGTTACGGTTATATCAGTTCCTATGGTTCCATCTGACCAGGTATATGTTGTGATTGGTAAATTGGGGGTGGCAGCTGACACCGTTATGGAATTGGCATTGCATTCCAGGTAGGTCGGATTTAAATTTAGCGAAGGAATTTGCCCATCAAATATGTCAAAACTTGTAATTTCATAACAATTGGGCAAGGCGTTAAAATGCAGACGCGCATATACCGTTTGTGGATTGTTTGGTGGATTATAGGCCGATAAATTGGAAATGGCATTTACCGCATTTTGTGCATCGGTTGCGTTTTCGTGGTAAGTCAAGGTGTATAAACTAAGTGGCTGTGTGCCCATAATAATTGGAGTTAACACACTAATATCATGGGTTTCAGCACCGGTTAAAACCGATTGACAAACCACAACATCATTGGGCTTGGTTATCCGAACAATTGAAACCAAACTACTTACGTCAAATATGCGGTTTACGATATTTCCGCAATCGTCTTCCACCTGAAAGGTATAGATAGCTGGAGGTAAATTGTAAAATACATCTGAGGTTCCATTATCGAGAAAGAAAGGAACACCGTCTTTATCAATGATCGAGTAATGCAAAGGTAATCTTCCATTTACATCGAGTATAACATCCAAAGTACCAGTTGGAGAACAGGGCATGCGGTTGGCATCTAAAAATTCTAAAACTTCATCAAATGTAAAAGTAGGGTTTGTAAGTACTTCAAAACACAATCCATTTATGTTGGTCAATGCACCTGAATTCACCTCGCTTCCGTTTACGTAGGAGGAGAAAACGCGGAGAATGCGAAATTCACCGTTGAAACTCAAATTGTAATTGGTGGAATTGTTTGTAAGCTGATAGGAATCTATATTATCGGGGGCTGTTCCAGTAATATAGGGTGCATTAGTCATTGGATTGCCCCATACGCCCAATACTGGATCAATTAATTTTTGTAACCAGTATTTTTGATTGGTGTTTCCGTTGCTTGCAAAATTTAGTGTCAAATCAAAAGTACCACAATTGGATTGAAGGGTGTAGGTATTTTGGGTAATGGCATAGCCATTTACGTTTACTGTAATGGTATTGGTGAAACCGCATTCGTCAAGGCATAAAAGTGTATAACTACCGCCAGGCAAGTCGGCCATATACCAATTGCCATCAGCAAGTATATTTGCAGAGGAAACATAGGGCAAAGGAAATAAAAAACCATTAGGCGCTGCAGTTATGGTAACAGCGGTCAACTTTCCGTTGTTACTAAAAACGTGCAATGAACCAAATCCCAATGCACAACCCGGTCGCTGATCAAAAGCTAATCCTTGATCAACATAAACAGGTACTGTAACATTTTCGGGGGTGTATATGGTTCCGCAGGTATCACTTACTTCCAACGTGTAATTTCCAATTGGAACGGGAGTAATCACTAAAAATCCAGCTGTGTTAACCAAAGACGACACATCATGCGGAAGCGGGAAAGGATAATTAGCGGGAGCAGACGTAATGCTTACGGATCCAACCTTAAACAACGGGACACTCAATATAATTTGACCTGAGTTTGTGGTGCACCCATTATTAATACCGGCAGACAATACATCTCCCACCAATAAATCAATTGTTAATGATGTTGTTGCCGAATTTCCACAAGCATCAACCAATGAAATGTTGTAAACACCCAAGGGTACAAATTGGGTATTGCTACCAAATTCAACAATAGCATCCGAAAAATTGGGGTAATTCACATTAAACAAAACTGGATTAAAACCGGCTGGTGCCGAGGTAAACGTGAGTGTATAAGGGGGTGTGAAATTTGATGTATTGATGCGAATGTAATTGTTGTTACAAGACAGACTAATGGCACTAGCGTTTAACACAATGGTTTGATTGGACAAAAAAGAAGTACTTACGGCTGCATTACAGGCATCAATGATTTGTAGATCGTAATTGTAGTTTTGATTGGTGTAGGTGGGAATAATTTGCGAAATATCGAGGCTAGTGGCGTTGCCCGAATTTATTACTTGGTTATACATAATATCTGGAGCACCACCCGGTGGATGAATCGTATATTGAACTATGAGCGGATATGAAATTACAGTTCCTGGATTGGGTGTAATGGTTTGTGTGGCTACAGTCGAATTACATGAAGGTGGCTGCGTAGGAGAAAAAGTTGGATTTGTGATGGATAATCCAGTTGGGTTAAGCAAGACATTGAATGTACTTACAACGCCTATTCCACAGGCGTCAAACACACGAATTCGGTACACACCTACTGGTAAGTTGGTAAAAGTGTTGGAAGTTTGAACGGGATACAAAACAGGTCCAAAAAATATTTCGTAAGTAGCAGCTGTTCCCGAACTTACATTAACCGTAATGGTACTGGTTGTGGCACAGGTTTGATTTAAACTAGTTACTGTAAATTGCAAAGGTTGCACCGATGATGCAACAGTTACATTTTGTTGTTGCTCAGAAGTTACCACATTATTTACTGATTCTTTTGCAATAATGAGGTACTCACCACCAGTTAAACCACTTAATAAAGTAGTAGTAACGGTCGCATAAGGTACAACTGTGTCGGGTAATTTGTAAACAAAGTATTCAATTGTACCTGCGGGATCAACAGCAGTGGCAGCAAAAGTAAGTGTAGCATTACCTGCACAGGTTTCTGGTGTAGAAGTAACACTGAATGAAAAAGCAAAAAGGGATATTGGGGCAAGCAACATACCAACTACTGAAAATAATACTTTCAATTTAGTCATTAGTATTTATCTTTGTCTGAAATTTAAACAGTCAAATATACTTTCTTTCAAAAGAAGAATTCCTAAATACAAACATAAAATCTACCATGAAACACTTTTTCTCGACGAAAAACATAGTAACAGTTGCAATCCTTTGGGCTTTAGTTGTATTTATGGGTTTTTTACTCTACATCGATCGTACTAATGAACAAACAAGCGCCATTCACGTGATCATGATTTCAATTATCATTTTTGTAATCGTTTGGATCTTATTTGATACGCGCTATGTAATTCGAGATGGATTTTTATTTTACCGCTCTGGTCCCTTTCGTGGACGGATTGACATACAAAAAATTAATAAAATTGAATACTACTCCGGTATGCATGTACCTGTAACCATGAAGCCGGCACTCGACACCAAAGGGTTTATTATCACTTACGGTACCCAAAATGAAGTGTATGTTTCTCCTCAAAAAAAAGAAAAGTTCATTGCTAAATTATTGGAAGTAAATCCAAATATAGAGGTGGTGAAATAAGTTGTAGAGACTTGGATATAAGTGACTGTTCTAAGAAAGTTAACCGATAACTGACAACCGAGAACCGACAACTTTATCTATATCAAATAAATCCCATCGTCTTTAATCTCAATCAATTTGTCTTTATACAAAGCACCAATGGCTTTTTTAAAGGTTTTCTTGCTCATTTTCAGCACCGATTTAATGTCCTCCGGGTGGCTGTTGTCGTGCAAACGCAGAAATCCTCGACTGGCTTTTAGTTCATCTAGAATATATTGTGCATTTGGCTCCACTTTTTGGTAACCAAAAGCTTGCAAGGAAACGTCAATTTTGTTGTCTGGGCGAATGTGTTTGATAAAGCCCCGCAAGCGATCGCCGGTTCGAATGGTATCGTCATAGACTTCGTCTTTGTAAAGCAATCCCTTGTGTTGTTCGTTGATGATTACATTGATACCAATATCGGTAATGTGAGACACAATCAACTCCACTTCATCACCCACTCGAACACTTAATTCCTCATTTGATAAAAATTGGTTGGTTTTACTCGACGCCACTAAACGATTGGTTTTGGGATCCATATATACATACACCAAATAGCGTTTGCCTTTTTCCATTGGGCGGGCTTGGGCAGCAAAAGGAACAAATAAATCTTTTTCTAATCCCCAGTCTAAAAATGCGCCTATTTGATTAATAAAATTGACACGCAATAAGGCAAATTCATGGAGTAAAACATAGGGCTCTAAAGTTGTAGCTACCGGACGTTCTTCGTGATCTAAATACACAAATACCACCAATGAGTCTCCCACAGAAATGCCGTTGGGTACATACTTATTTGGCAATAAAATTCCTGTATCATCGGGGCCTTCTCCTAAAAAAAGTCCCACTTTGGTATCTCTGAGTACAGTTAACGTATTGTATTTTCCGATTGCTATCATCTGTGCATGTTGAATTAAAATTATTCTATGGCTTTAAAATAGTCATTCAAGTAACTATCATTAGCTAGGGTTGGCGTAAAAATTTCTAAAAGTACCGGTTGTTCGTTTTGGTTCCATAACTGGGTTAAAGCCAAATCTAAGCTTTCATTTGAACTGGCTGTAAGGTAATCAAATCCATACATGGCTGCCAAATGCTGTGCAGTGAGACAATGGGCTGTTTCAAAATAGGTATGAAACAACTCCGTTTCTTGATGGCCTGGCAAAATCCGAAAGATACCTCCTCCTCCATTGTTAAGAACAATTAGTTTGAAATTGGTTGGGATGTAAGCATTCCACAAAGCGTTACTGTCATAAAAAAAGCTAATATCACCCGTAATCAAAAGCGTAGGCAATGAACTACCAATGGCTGCACCTATAGCCGTTGATGTGCATCCATCAATACCGCTTGTTCCGCGGTTACAAAACACAATTACCTTTGGGTTGTTGTAAACCAATTGCGCATACCGAATAGCCGAACTATTACTGAGGTGTAACTGCAAGCCATCGGGCAAAGTTGGCAGTACGGTATCAAATACCTTTAAATCACAAAAAGGCAGTTGAGCCATAAATTGCTTTTGTTTTTCTGCACGATACTTTTTCAAGTGGACGCCAAGATCTTGGTAATTACTTGCGGTATTGGTAGCAGCCAATTGGGTAAAAAACTCCCTTGCTGTAAGCGTAAAATGATTTGTTAAATACCCAAAAGTATCATAGGCTCTGTACAGATCAATATGCCAATGGGCTTGCGCTGGATATTCCCGTAAAAAGGCTTTCACGCGTTTGGACACAATCATGCCACCAATTGTAACTAAAATATCGGGTTTAAATTCTTCAAAATCAATTGATTTTAAAGCGGTAATTAAGGTATCGATTGAAGAAATAAAACGAGGATGATGTACATTTGAGGTGCTTTCACAAAAAACGAGTACAGAGGGATCATTTGCCCAGTAATCAATTGTATTTTGATCAATTGAATCGGGTAAATTTGTTCCTATAAGAATCAATTTTTTAGCACAGCTTTGCCATTTGTTTGTAACCACTGGCCATTCAATTTCATCCGGCTTCAATGCGAATTGTAACTCGCTCACTTCGGCCTTTATTGTATATTCCGAAATAGTTTCATACAAGGGTTCCTCAAACGGAACATTAATGTGAACAGGAATTTTTTTTACATGAGCTGTGTCAATGGCTTCACAGATTTTACGGTCGTTTGCTGCCGAATGATCTTCGGTAAGATTGGCGTTGTAGCCCGAATGATTGGCAAAAACATAAGGCTGACGAATGGTTTGCCCATCGCCAATGTCAATTTTATTTGCTGGCCTATCGGCTGAAACAACAATCAACGGAATATGACTATAAAAAGCTTCGGCAAAAGCAGGATAATAATTAAGTAAAGCTGAACCAGACGTGCATACTACGGCTACCGGTTTTTGTGTTTGTTGGGCAATACCTAGCGCAAAAAAAGCAGCACAACGCTCGTCGGCAATGCTGTAACACTGAAACTGCGGATTTGATGCAAAACCCAGTGTAAGCGGTGCATTACGTGAACCCGGCGAAAGCACAATATGTACAATTCCTTTGGCGGCAAATAATTGCAAAATACTTTGGGCTAAGGGGATTTTGGGGTATACCATAAAATAAAGGCTTGGTGTGCAAAGCTAAGCACGGCAAATTTACTATTCCATTTGTAAGTATGCGCACGATTGTCTCAGAATCTTCTGTATATTTGATGCAATTAAATTCTGCTATGGCATTCTTTCTTCGTCTCGCAACTCAAGCTGATATACCACAAATCTTAGCCATTGTAAATTATACCATCAAAACATCGACGGCCAATTACCAGTATGATGCCCAAACTGTAGCAGAGCAAACGGCTTGGTTTGAATCCAAACAACAACACAAATTTCCAGTTTGGGTAGCGATTCAAGACCAACAAATACTTGGATTTGGAACGTATGGCGTTTTTCGTGAAAAAATGGGTTACCAATTTACCATAGAGCATTCGGTATACGTGAAGGTAGACCAACAGGGAAAAGGCATAGGTAAAGCACTTCTTACCCAATTAATTGATCAGGCTAAAGCCGAAGGTTATCATGTTATGGTAGGCGGAATCGATGCAAATAATGCCGAAAGCATTGCCTTTCACCAAAAAATGGGCTTCGAAATTGTGGGCCATTTAAAAGAAGTGGGCTACAAATTCGGTCAATGGCTGGACCTTTGTTTTATGCAACGGCAACTTTAAAAACCAATTCAATTCGTTTTTATCCAGGATATGATTTCGGGTGCAGTTGGTGAAACAGCAGTTGGAATCACTTTTTCAAGTTTACCGTTTTCGCCAATCAAATACTTTTGAAAATTCCATTTTACTGATGAATCTTTTACACCATTGTATTTCTTTTGAGTGAGATACTGATACAACGGATGCATTTTTTTGCCTTTGACAGTAATTTTGGACATCATGGGGAAAGTCACGCCATAGTTCTTTTTACAAAAAGCGGCAATTGTGCTGTTACTTCCCGGTTCTTGCGAAAAAAAATCATTGGCTGGAAAACCAATAATCACAAAATTCTGATTCTTGTAAGCATTGTATAATTCTTGTAATTCCTTGTACTGTGGGGTATAGCCACATGCCGAGGCGGTATTTACAATCATAATTTTTTTGCCTTTAAGTTGTGCAAAATTATAGGGCTTTCCTTCAATATCTTCAACTGTAAAACCATAGATCGAAGAAGGAATAGATTGGGCTGTTGCAATTGAAATTCCAACAAAAAGCAACGCGATACGGAGTACATTTTTCATTATTTTTTAAGGTGTTTTTTGTATCCTCGATAGGAGAAAATGGATAATAATAGAACAAAAGCAAGTGAATAGTAAACAAAATCGGGTGTAACTACTTTGTCCCCACTGGCATAGGAATGCAGCCCCGTTAGGTAGAAATTTACACCAAAATAAGTCATTAAAATGGAATAAAAAGCCAATACACTCATTACATTGTATACCCATTTTCCTCGCAAAGATGGGACAAAACGGGCATGAATCACAAAGGCATAGAGCATGATACTAATAAGGGCCCATGTTTCTTTTGGGTCCCAGCCCCAGTATCTTCCCCAACTTTCGTTGGCCCATTGTCCGCCCAAAAAGTTGCCTATAGTGAGCATAACCAATCCAATAGTTAATGCTAACTCATTGATGTAAGTGATTTCTTGAATGTTCAGATTCATTTTAACCTTGTTTTTGTCGGTTGTAAAAATCATCAAAAACAGGGCAACAATACCCAAAACCATAGCCAAAGCAAATGGACCATAACTGGCCACAATTACAGCTACGTGAATCATTAGCCAATACGAATTTAGCACCGGTTGGAGATTAGCAATCGAGGGATCCATCCAATTCCAGTGTGCAATCATGAGTATCATTGAGGCAACAAAGGTTCCAGAAGCTACGGTAAGTTTGGATTTTCGGTCGAAAGCCAACGTAAAAAACATGGTAGCCCAAGCTACATATATCATACTTTCGTAGGCATCACTCCATGGCGCATGCCCTGAAATATACCAACGTGCAGCCAAGCCTGCGGTATGCATCACAAAAAACAAAGCGATTCCTACATGAAACACATTATTCAGAATGCGTAAAAATTTGTTTTCAAAAAAGATATGCAAAATCGTGACCACCAACATCAATACACCCGCCAACATATACCAATAAAAGAGTTTTTTGAATACATCATATTTATTGTAGGTGATCTCGGCATTAATTTTATCATCGGTAGGACGCACCGTGCTGCCATATTTTTTTTGGTAATTTTCCATACTTTTCAGGTAGAAATCGGCATTGGTATAGTCCTTTTTTACATAGGCTGAATCCAAGGTATTTAAATACAAGGGCAACACATTTTTAGTAAAGGTTAAATCCATGCCTTTAATGGCAGAACGATCCAGTTCTAAATAGGAAATCCACTTGTTGTTGGCATCATTGGGCACTGGAAAAATGCGCAATATACTTCCACTCAAGGCAGCATTTAACAAGTTTACTTTTTTGTCGGCTTCAATAAAGTCCTTCTGAAACTGATTGGGGACAGCAGATTTGTAGGCTTCATCTAAGTAAGGCGACAATTTGTAGTTTCCTTTTTCATCAAAAAATTTGATAAAAGCCGCGTACTTGGCCGATTGATCGATCCCAAGAATGTTTCGAATGCTGTCGTTGCCTCTTTTGAGGTAAATTAACGGAACTTCAAACCACACACGTGGAAACTGAATCATCGACAAAAACACTTGATCAGCATTCATGTTTGC
This sequence comes from Flavobacterium sp., assembly GCA_018883065.1. Classification (GTDB taxonomy): domain Bacteria; phylum Bacteroidota; class Bacteroidia; order Flavobacteriales; family Flavobacteriaceae; genus Flavobacterium. The sequence continues at coordinate 18,191 of VEQT01000034.1, read as the reverse complement.
ATAGGTGTCGCTCTTACTTACTTTGCGCAACAATTCAGATGAAAAAGTGTTTACAGGCTTCATCCGTCCTCCCTCATCTTGAATAATCAAACGACCAAACTGAGCAGCATGGGCTTCGCTCACTTTATGCGTAGTAAGTACAGAATCTATTTGTTTTTGTGTGGGCATTACGCCTTGGTGCAATTGAGCAAAAGTTGAACAACTCAACAACAACAGCAACAATGTGATTAACTTACTTTTTTTGGTTTTTACTTGTTCTAGTTTGCGTTTTACATCGGCAAAACGCGTGTTCTTGTCAAATAAAATGGCCATCATGGCAAAAAACAACATAAAATAGCCCATGTAGGTTACCAAGGTTCCCCAATAGTCATGGTTTACCGATAAAATAGTTCCTTTTTCGTCGGGATCAAATGAAGACTGAAAAAAGCGGTAGCCCTTGTAATCGAGTACATGGTTCATATAAATTTCATGGTTTGCTTTGTGTTTTCCATCAATAACTTTTACGTCGCTTTGAAATGCCGAATAACTTTTTTCAGTTCCAGGGTATTTAAGTGCCTTAAAATCTATGAGCTGAACCTGAAAGGGAGTGGTATATACTTTGCTGCCATAGGCCAATGTAAAATCAAGTTTTCCCAACTTTACATTTACAGGAATTCCCTCCTTGCCTTTGGAGCCCAAAACAGTTACTTCTTGGGTTTTTCCTTGTGATTCAATTGACAAAACCAAAGCATCCTCATGGGTTTTGGCTTTATAATCTATTTTTGGAACCCAAGTCTTGTTGCCTCGAACGGGTTGATCAGGAAATACAAATTGAGCGCCACCCATATTATATAAGGAACGAAACATCAACGGCTGAACAGTGTTTTTTACGACACTGCCTTGCATTTTGTCGGCCATACGCATAAACTGTCCGTCAAATGGAGAATCCATGGTTATGGAATCCCCTTTTACCGAAATGTTGATGGCCCCTTTGGTGTATTTATTTAATACAAACAACGTATTGTGAATATCTTGGATTTCTCCTTCTTGCAGGTAATGTTCGTGTCGTGATCCTCCGCTCGATTCAACCATTTTTAGATACAGTTTGCCATTTGGATTGGCTTTAACTGCTTCGGTTGCTCCCATAATGTAGTTGGTGCAACGCACTGTAAATGGTATATCGGCAAATGAATTTTCAATAGAAAAATTTGATGAAGCTGCCGGCGAAAGCAACAAAGGCTTCTCAAAAACCCTACGTTTCATTGCTCCTTTGTATTCGCCATCAACAAAAAGAGTGAGTTGTGTTTTTTCAGAAAAAATTTGAGAAGACGACTCTCCTTCTCGTATAGGCATGACACCTTCAAAACTGATGTAACGGGTAATGCCTGCACCAATTAGGATAAAAATAAAAGAAAGATGCAGCAACAAAGTAGCCCATTTTTCCTTTTTGAGTAAGTTGTATTTTTTTATGTTTCCAAAAAAATTAAGCAAAAACAACACATGTATAGCCTCAAACCAAAGTGAGTTGTAAATCCATATTCTAGCGGTATCGGTATTGTAATAGCTTTCTATAAAGGTACCAGCAGCCATGGCAATAGCGTATACCAAAAATAAGATAGCCATCAAGCGGGTAGAAAAAAGAGCAGAGAGTAACTTTTTTTGCATCATAATTAACTGTGTAAAGTGCCTGTAAAGCGCGGCAAAAGTAGCGAAAACAGGAATAAAAACAGGATTAAATTCGCTTATTTAACATAGTATTTCAATTCGTTTTAATCGAATTAAATAGACGACTTAGACAAATTTTGAATAATTTAGCCACATGATAAAAGTAGTCCTTTTTGGCTCTGGAAATGTAGCACAACACCTTTTAATTGCCTTTCAACAATCGGGCAAAGTGGATGTGATTCAAGTAGTTGTTCGGGACAAAAAAAGAGCCGAATTGTCAATCGCTTCCAATCGAATTACTGAGAATTGGGATGCTATTCTCCAAGCAGATATTTATATTTTAGCGGTTTCTGACGCAGCTGCAGGTGAACTTTCCTCAAAATTGCCATTCAAAAATGCCTTAGTCGCACACACATCAGGCAGTCTTACACTTAACGCACTTGATCCAAAAAATAGACGAGCGGTATTTTATCCGTTGCAAACTTTTTCAAAAAACAGAGCTATTGATTATTCGAAAGTACCCGTGTGCTTGGAATGGGAAAACACAAACGACCAACAACTGCTCAACGATTTAGCTAGCTGTATTTCACCCAATTGCTATACAATCAACTCGGTGCAACGCAAAGCCTTGCATGTTGCAGCCGTAATGGTCAATAATTTTGTGAACCATTTGTACCACATTGGCGAAGAAATATGCGAAGAGCACCAGGTTCCATTTGCAATTTTGGAACCACTAATTGCTGAAACAGCCGAGAAAATAAAACACCTTTCTCCCCGTTTAGGTCAAACGGGACCGGCCATTAGACATGACCAAAATACAATTCAAGCGCATTTGGACTTGTTAACGCAATCCAATCACAAAGCAGTTTATACGTTACTAACTGACTCAATTCAAAATAATTACGCGAAAAAATAAGAAAGTATATCCCTATGAGTTACAAAGAAACCATGAACCACATAGACACATTCATCTTTGACGTTGACGGTGTTCTAACCGACGGAACTGTACATATTTCTCCCACAGGTGAAATGTTGCGAAGCATGCACATTCGCGACGGATTTGCAATGAAAGCCGCTTTGGAATCAGGCTACAAAGTTTGTATCATTTCGGGCGGAAGTAATGAGGGCGTTCGGATTCGTTTGCGCAATTTGGGCATTACCGATATTCATTTGGGCGTACCAGACAAAGTGCAAACATTCAAGGAGTATTGTATGGATTATCAAGTTGATCATAAAAAAGTGGCGTATATGGGCGATGACATTCCTGATTTTCATGTGATGCAATTGGTGGGTTTAGCAAGCTGTCCGCAGGATGCAAGCCCCGAAATAAAAGAAATAAGTTCCTACATTTCACATAAAAATGGTGGTAAAGGTGCGGTTCGTGACCTAATTGAGCAAGTGATGCGCGTACAAGGAAAATGGCATGAGTACTATAATGGCCAACACGATTAATTTGAACCCAATGAAAAATTACCTCTCGTTTGTACGGTTTCCAAATTTAGTGTTGCTGGCACTCATGCAAGTGGTATTGCGGTATGGGTTTTTAAAATTGAATACCCTATTTTTAGCCTTAAGCGATGTACAATTTGGTTTGCTGGTGCTGTCTACGGTATTGCTTGCTGCAGCTGGCTATGTTATTAACGATATTTTTGACCAAGAAGCCGATGCGATCAACCGACCAGAAAAACAATTGGTTGGCCACCAAATTTCTGAATCCCAAGCCTACAATTTATATGTGGTTTTAAACTGTTTGGGCGTAGGCATTGGATTTTATTTGTCACGCGTAATCGAGCGTCCGGGCTTTGTAGCCTTGTTTATTTTGGTTGCGGCTTTGCTTTATTTTTATGCCACCACCTTAAAACAAATACTGTTACTAGGCAACTTGGTTGTGGCTGGTCTTCTTTCGTTTAGTATTTTAATAGTGGGGTTTTTTGACATTTATCCGGCTACGTATGACGGCAATCAACAGTTAATGTCCAACCTGTTTTCGATTCTTGTTGATTACTCCATTTTTGCCTTTATCCTAGGCCTTTATCGTGAACTGGTAAAAGATCTTGAAGATGTTGAAGGCGATATTCAACAAGGCAAACAAACCTTGCCTCGACTCTTGGGCGTTCCAAATGCTACAAAATTAATTTTTGTTCTTGGATTGATTCCGCAAGTACTTTTAGTGTATTACATCAACAAGTATTTTATTGCGTTTGATTTATATCCTGCTGCATTATTTGGACTGTTTGCTCTGGTGGGCCCATTACTATATATAAGTATTAAATTATTTAGCGCACAATCCAAAACTGATTTTACACACATCAGCAACTGCTTAAAATGGGTTATCTTGGCTGGAATTGGATTTGTTGCAGTAGTTTCTTTAAATATCTATTCTCTTCATGCTTAACCAACTTACCCAACCGTATCGATTTATTTTAGCATCGGCATCGCCCAGAAGAAAACAGTTTTTCGAAGATTTACACTTGGATGTACAAATAGAAATCAAACCGATTGAAGAAATTTACCCCGGTCACTTGCAATTTACAGACATTACTGATTATTTATCAGTGCTTAAAAGCCAACCATTTATTCCCACATTACAAGAATATGATGTGCTTATTACGAGCGATACACTAGTTTGGCAAAATGGTAAAGCAATTGGCAAACCAAATTCTCGCGAAGAAGCAGTTGAGATGTTGTTGAATTTGTCCAATACCACACACCAGGTAATTAGCTCTGTCACATTTACCACAATTCAGCAACAAACCACTCTAAACGATGTAACTGAAGTAACATTTGGTCCACTTACATTGGCAGAAATCAATTACTATCATGACCAATTTAAACCGTTTGACAAAGCGGGAAGTTATGGAATTCAAGATTGGATTGGATTAGTTGGCGTACAACACATTCGTGGTTCATATGCAAATGTAATGGGATTGCCTGTTGAGAAAGTATACCGCTTTATTGTTAAACATTATACCTCAAACTATCATGCTTACAACGCATCCTAACGAATGGATTGCCAGTGCAATCGTAATACTAACTGTGCTTTGCTGTCGTATTATTGTGGCTAAATTGGTGCGACGATACGCCAATTCAAGCCAAATTATCGAAAAAAGAGCCAACTTGGTTATCAAATACTTGCATATTTTGCTCAGTATTCTTGCGCTGTTTGGATGTATTATCATTTGGGGTGTAGACAAAAAAGCAATTTTTCTCACCATTTCATCTATTACCACGGTGGTAGGTGTGGCAATGTTTGCAACCTGGTCAATACTGAGCAACATTACCGCTGGAGTGATTTTATTTTTCTTTTTTCCATTTCGCATTGGTGATACCATTATAATTCATGACAAAGATTTTCCCATCGAAGCTGAAATAGAAGACATCAATGCGTTTCATGTTTTATTGGTTACCGCATCGGGAGAAAAAATCACCTATCCAAATAATTTACTACTTCAAAAGGGCATATCTGTTTGCAATAAATCAAATTAGATTTTATAAGATAAATAGTACTTATTTGTTTAAAATATGCTTTTTATCGATTTATTTAGTTGTTTAGTCGATAATTTAGTTGATATGGTTTAGGTTTACACCACCCAAATCTACCTAAACAAAACCGTATGTTAACACTTCTAATTATTGCCCTAAGCAGTAAGCTGTATAAAAAAGTAAAAGCAGCTTAATTTCAACTTTATTATTACTATTTTTGAAGCTATTGCTAATTTTAAATCATGCAAAAGCGGATTTTTTTTGTATCGGTACTGGTTCTAATGAACTTGGGCTTAAGTAGTGCACAAACGCCCAATAAACCATCTTCGGTTCAACTCTACAAACAACTCAAAAAACTCAATTTCTTAGGTTCTGTTTTATATGTCGCGGCTCATCCAGATGACGAAAACACCCGACTTATTTCGTACATGGCCAATGAACAATTGGCTCAAACCGCCTATTTATCTATAACTCGGGGCGATGGAGGGCAAAATTTAATTGGTCCGGAATTACGCGAACTTCTTGGAGTGATTCGTACGCAAGAATTAATTGAAGCACGAAAAATAGATGGCGGTTCTCAGTATTTTACGCGAGCAAATGATTTTGGCTATTCCAAAAATCCAACTGAAACCCTTCAAATTTGGAACAAAGATGAAGTAATGCATGATCTTGTTCTTGCCATTCGAAAATTTCAACCCGACATTATCATCAATCGATTTGATGCCCGAACTCCCGGCAGTACACATGGCCATCATACTGCCTCAGCGCTACTTAGTGAGGAAGCTTTTGAATTAAGCAGTCAATCTACTGTATATCCTAATCAACTTAAAACATACAAGCCGTGGCAAGCCAAAAGATTGTATTTCAATACCTCTTGGTGGTTTTATGGCAGTAGAGAAAAGTTTCAAAAAGCAGACAAATCAAATTTATATCGCCTACAAACGGGTGTTTATTATGCCCCGGAAGGCAAATCAAACCAAGAAATTGCTGCATTAAGCCGAAGCAAACACCAATCGCAAGGTTTTGGTACCGCTGGTGAAAGAGGCGAAGACAGCGAGTATTTAGAATTTTTAAAAGGAAGCCCTGTATCACAAAACCAGCCCTTGTTTGATGGGATAGATACGTCTTGGAACAGGGTGAAGGACGGCAAAAAAATAGGCGATTTAATCACCGAGACATTAAAGCAATATGATTTTACTAATCCGGCCAAAAGTTTATCCAATTTGGTCAAGATCTACCAATTGATTCAACAAATTGAAGACGTTCATTGGAAAACAATCAAAACAAACGAAATCAAATCACTTATTGCAGGTTGTGCCGGTTTGTATCTTGAAGGCATTGCTGATGTAGCTGAAACAACAGCAAATTCACGAATAAAAATTCAAGTTGAAGCAACCAATCGGTCGGAAATTCCCATCGTCCTTACTGCCATCAAAATGAAACCCGATTCACCCTTTGTTTTTCAGCCTCAAGCATTGGTTACCAACATACCATATAAAAGCACACTTAATTGTAGTATTCCAGATTCGATTGGCATTACCCAACCTTATTGGTTAGAACATACATACACCGACGGCATGTATCAGGTAAACGATAGTAAACTCATTGGTTTACCAGAAAAACTAAGAAGTATTCTCCTTACTTTTGAATTGACCCTATTTGACACTTCCATTTCATTTGAGCGAATTGTACATTATCAATACACTGATGATGTGAAAGGCGAAATGCACGTGCCTCTTGATATCGTTCCAGCTGTAAGCGTTTCTGTTGCTGATGAAGTAATTTTATTTTCATCCACAAAACCAAAAAAAGTTCATGTAAAAGTTCGAGCAGGAAAAAACGATGTGCAGGGCGAAGTGAAATTAGATTTACCCACGCATTGGCAATGTCAACCAGAGTCAATCCCTTTTCAATTACAAAACAAACAAGAAGAACTTACGGTTGAATTTACCATTACACCCTCAGAAACTATAGAGAAGACCAGTCTCACGGCCTTTGCACTTGTAGACGGGGTGAAATACAACCAATCACAACGTATAATTCAATATCCTCACATCGACAAGCAACTGGTGCTAAAACCCGCATCATCTACCCTTGTTCGCTTGGATTTGAAATCAGCTTCCAAAAAAATAGGTTATCTCATGGGTGCAGGTGATGAGGTCCCAACTGGTTTACAGCAAATGGGTTATGCTGTTACCCTACTCCATCCCCATTTAATCTCGGCCGATTATCTCAAACCATTTGATGTGATCATTACAGGAATACGAGCCTATAACACCATACAGGCCTTGACTAGCAAGCAGTCCTATTTATTAGACTTTGTGAAAAACGGAAAAACCTTGATTGTCCAATACAACACACTTGATGAGCTTACAACGCCTAATTTTTCGCCTTATCCGCTCAAATTATCAAGAGATCGAGTAACCGAAGAAAAAGCTGAAGTACGCATCTTAGCCCCAAAACATCCGCTATTGAATTACCCAAACAAGATAAGCAGTTCTGATTTTGTAAATTGGAAACAAGAAATTGGCTTGTATTTTCCAAGTGAATGGGATTCAGCCTTTACGCCTTTATTGAGTGCCAACGACACAGGTGAATCACCCAAAAACGGTCTACTTTTACATGCCAAATATGGTTCAGGAAATTACATTTATACCGGACTTAGTTTTTTTAGAGAGTTGCCCGAAGGTGTTCCGGGTGCCTACCGATTATTGGCCAATCTTATATCAATAGACTAAAAACATGAAAGAAGAAATTGGAATTTGGAAAAAAAGTTACAGCTGGGTGCTGTTGGCTAATGTGTTGTATATTATTGTGTTTTCTATATTGATGTTTATTTTTTCCTAACATGCAGCAACTCGATTGGATTATTCTTAGTGTAACGCTACTGTTTATTGTGGTGTACGGTGTATGGAAAACCAAAGGAAGCCAAAATGTGGAAGAATACATTTTGGGCAATCACACCACCCCATGGCATGTGGTAGGACTTTCGGTTATGGCTACGCAGGCAAGTGCAATCACGTTTTTGTCTACACCCGGGCAAGCCTACCATGACGGTATGGGTTTTGTGCAATTTTATTTGGGATTACCCCTCGCCATGGTTGTAATTTGTTACACTTTTATTCCTATTTACCATCGGCTCAAAGTGTTTACTGCCTATGAATTCTTAGAGCAACGCTTTGATACAAAAACACGCACATTGGCTTCAATTTTATTCCTGATTCAACGCGGATTGGGTACCGGAATTACAATCTATGCACCAGCCATTGTCTTATCTGCTATATTGGGTTGGCATCTTACCTGGCTCATTGTTGTGATTGGGGTTTTGGTAATTATTTATACCGTTTCGGGTGGCACTAAAGCGGTAAACGTGACACAAAAACACCAAATGTTTGTCATTCTGGTTGGATTGGTAATTGCCTTTTATTTGATATTGCACCTGCTCCCCAACGACATGTCATTAACCAACGCATTACACATTGCAGGAGCCAATCACAAGATGGAAATTCTTAACTTTTCGTTTGATCCCGAAACACGTTATACCTTTTGGAGCGGTATTACTGGTGGGTTTTTCTTGGCCCTTTCCTATTTTGGCACCGATCAATCTCAGGTGGGACGTTATTTGTCAGGGAAATCCGTGCGGGAAAGCCAAATGGGGCTCATCATGAATGGATTTTTAAAAGTACCCATGATGTTTTTTATCTTGTTAATTGGGGTTATGGTTTTTGTTTTTTTTCAGTTTAATCCAGCACCCGTTAACTTCAATCCAAACAACAAATCTGCTGTTGAGCAATCGGCCTACCGGAGTGAATACCTTGCTTTAGAGCAAAAAATGAACAAATTATCTGACGAAAAAAAAGAAATCAACCTGATCTATATTGATCATTTAAATCAAAACTACGACAATCCTATTCTCCGCAAAGAATTGGTAGCACTAAGCAGCAAAGAAAATGATTTGCGTGAACAAGCGCGAGACATTATTTCTAAAGCCAACAAAAAAGCCGAAACGAATGACAAAGACTATGTGTTTATCTATTTCATTTTGCATTATTTGCCACAGGGATTAATTGGACTGTTGTTGGCTGTAATATTATCAGCTGCTATGTCATCAACCGCATCAGGAATCAGCGCTTTGGCCACAACTACTGCCATAGACTTATACAAACGCAACATCACTACTCCAAAATCACCAAAACATTATGTCAATGCAACAAAGATTTTCACCGTTTTGTGGGGTGTAATTGCTATTCTCTTTGCTTGCATGGGTACTTTATTTGAAAACTTAATTCAATTGGTCAATATTATTGGTTCCTTATTTTATGGAACTGTACTGGGTATTTTTTTGGTGGGTTTTTACCTCAAGAAAATCAATGCTTTTGCGGTATTTTGGGCCGCTGTTTGTAGCCAGTTGGCTATTTTCTATATTTATTTTTTAGAGATCGTTGGTTTTTTATGGCTAAACTTTATTGGTGCTTTAATTACCATTACGCTCGCTTGGTTAATTCAGACAAGCAAAAATAGTAGTGCAAAAAAAATCCCGTTTAAGTAACGGGATTTGATTTTAGTTTGTTCTGGATTACTTTTTTGACCACTCGGCAATGCTGTCGTTATTCATTTTTACATAATCCGCATTTTTAGCCTCTGTTGCAGCAGCCAACGAAAGTTTCGCTGTTTCAATTGCTCCTTTTTTATCACCCAACTTGGCTTGAATCAGTGATTTTTGACGCAACATCCAAAAAGGTGCATCTTTGCTCATGCTAATCCCTTTGCTCACATACTCTAATGCTTTAACTAAGTCACCATTTGAGGTAAAGAAAAACACACCTGCAGAATAGTAATCATTTGCGCTAGGTCCTGCTAACGTTTTCTCAATACTAGCCATAGCTGTTTTGTAGGTAGGAACATCAAATTTTAACGAAGCCAATGAACGTTCCCATGATAAGTCTATCGTGGCACAATTTACATCAATTGGATTAACTGCTATGGTAAAGGCTTCTGTTGATTTAGCTGTAATTTCTGGTTTCACAACAGCACGCAATGCAACTTTACTTTCATCAAGTACCTCAGGTGTTCCCCAATTGTCATTTTCTTTGTAGAATACAAATTCCCAAGTATCGATTTTAGGAACAGTAAACAAGGCATACTTGCCAGCTTTCAAGGTTTTGCTCTCAATCACAACGTCATCAGAAAAAGATACAGTTGTGTTAAAATTGGCTCCCGTGCGCCATAATTTGCCAAAAGGTACGAGTTCGCCAAATACTTTTCGGCCTTTCATTGCCGGACGACTGTATTCTACTACTACTTCGGTTAAACCAATAATTTGTGTCAAACTTGCTTTTGGGCTAGGTTGAGGTGTTTTTACTTGCGCAAACGCTATCGTGCTGTACAAAACTGTTAATGCAATTACTTTTTTCATAGTGTAAATTTTTGTCAAAAGTACATATTTATTTGGCAAATTTTGTTTAACATTTACACAATTTTGTTAAACATATTTTTACTTTTGTAAAAATTTTTAAAACCATGAAACTTTACCAGTTAAAAAGCACACAATTTTTGCCCATTAGCCTTGAACAAGCCTGGGCGTTTTTATCAGAACCTCGAAATCTTAAAACCATCACACCCGATTACATGGGCTTTGAAATTTGTGATGGAGCCGACAGACCGATGTACCAAGGACAAATTATTCAATACATAGTTACTCCGGTATTCGGCATAAAAACCAAATGGGTAACCGAAATTACTCATGTGGTTGACAAATCGTTTTTTGTAGATGAGCAACGTTTTGGTCCTTATGCGTTTTGGCATCACAAACATTTTTTAAAAGAAGTTCCCGGCGGAGTTGAAATGGAAGATATCATTGATTACAAAATCCCGTTTGGTTGGCTTGGACAATTAGTTCACCCCATTTTAGTTAAACCCAAACTGAACGAAATATTTAACTACCGTTCGCAAAAACTCACAGAACTCTTTGGTTTATAAACCCTATAATTATGAAAAACATAGTACTTATTGGTGGCTCGTATGGCATTGGATTAGCCATAGCCGAATTAATGCAAAACGAATATCAACTTTATATTTTGGCTCGTACTGCTCCGCAAACAGCTGTTCAAGCTACTTTCATTCCTTTTGATGCCGGTACTGATGAATTCCCTCTTGCCCAACTACCAGACACAATTGATGGATTTGTGTATTGTCCTGGGAGTATTAATCTTCGTCCATTTCGTGGGCTAAAGATGGAAAATTTTGAGCAAGATATGCAGGTAAATTTCTTTCAAATGGCGCGTTGTTTGCAAGCGGCCATGCCAAGATTAACAAACAGCGTATCAGCAAGCGTAGTGTTGTTTAGTAGTGTAGCTGCCAGCATGGGAATGCCTTTTCACTCCAGTATTGCAGCTGCTAAGGGTGCAGTTGAAGGTTTTGCAAAAGCTATTGCAGCCGAATATGCTCCTCAATTGCGGGTTAATGTTATTGCTCCTTCGCTTACTCATACTCCCTTGGCTGATAAATTTTTGAATAGCGAACTCAAACAAGAAAAGGCCAATGAACGTCATCCTTTAAAACGCTATGGACAAGCCGATGATATGGCACAAATGGCGGTTTTTCTCCTTAGTGAAAAGAGCAGTTGGATGTCAGGTCAGGTGATGCATTTGGATGGAGGAATGTCCACACTTTTAGTACATTCGTAAGCAAATTATTCCCATGACATTATTTTGGTTTAGACGCGATTTACGGCTTAACGACAACAGGGCACTTTTTCATGCATTAACGGATCAAACTGATGTGCTTCCGCTATTTATTTTTGATACAACTATTTTAAACCAATTGGAAAAACAAGATGCGCGAGTAAATTTCATTCATGAATTGTTGACTAAAATTCAAACTAAATTGCAGCAAAACGGAAAATCATTGGCTGTATTTCATGGAAATCCAGTTGATATTTTTGCGCAATTGATTGCAAAGCATCCCATTCAAGCGGTATATGCAAATAGGGATTATGAACCCAATGCCCGGAAGCGCGATAAAGCCATTTTTGAATTATTGGCTACCAATAACATTCCGTTTCAAACGTACAAAGATCAAGTAATCTTTGAAAAAAATGAAGTCGTAAAAGACGACGGTTTGCCCTATGTGGTTTACACACCTTATGCCAACAAATGGAAAAGTAAGTTGCAAACAATTCAACTGAATTTCACTGAATCTGAAAACCATTTACAGCAACTTGTTACACACAATTATCCATTTCTCAGTTTAGAGGATATTGGATTTAATAAACCCACTATACAGGTTGTTAATTTTGATGTTTCTGAACAATTAATTGATCAATACGAACAAACACGCAATTTTCCTGCACTAAACAAAACATCTTTTTTGGGTGCTCACCTTCGATTTGGTGCGGTTAGTATTCGGGAAATGGTTCAAAAAGCAAGAAAATCGGCACAACCAACTTTTTTAAACGAACTCATTTGGAGGGAATTTTTCATGCAAATTTTATGGCATTTTCCGCACACTGCAAAGACTAGTTTTAAACCCAAATACGATGCGATTCAATGGAACAATAACGAGGCGGACTTTAAAAAATGGTGTAATGGTCAAACAGGTTATCCCTTTGTGGATGCTGGCATGCGCGAATTAAATGCCACAGGACATATGCACAACCGAGTACGCATGATAGTAGCAAGTTTTTTATGTAAGCACTTGCTAATAGATTGGCGATGGGGAGAAACGTATTTTGCTCAAAAACTATTGGATTATGAACAAGCCAGTAATGTAGGGAATTGGCAGTGGGCTGCTGGAAGCGGTGTAGATGCTGCTCCTTATTTTCGCATCTTTAATCCCAGCGAACAGATTAAGAAATTTGATAATCAATTCGAATATATCAAAAAATGGGTACCTGAACTCAATGAACTCTCCTATCCTAGTCCAATTATTGACCATAAGTTTGCGCGTGAGCGATGTTTACAAGTGTACAAAGCAGCTGTAGGTTAAAACAAAAAACCACCTTTGGGGGAAGGTGGTTCAATGTCAAAAAAACTAAACTCAATTAAACACTATTTTTTTAAGAAGATATTGGTGTAATATTTTTTTCCAGTGAGTGAATCTACACGAATAGAGATTCCAAAATGGGTAAATGCGCCTTCAATATTGGCTTTGTGACCCGGACTATTCAACCAGGCATTCAGGGCAGAACTGGGAGTAGCAAAATTGTAAGCTACATTTTCGTTTACCTTAACAGCTCCCAATACAGCAATTATGTTATGCGAGCGTTGTTCAAACAAGTCATGATTCACCTCTTTTTTGGCAATCATATATACATTGTGTTCTTCTGATTTATAAGATACATGGTTAACTACTTCTAAAGCATTTAAACCTCTGCTAATTCTGTATTCGTTAATTAAATCGGCTAATTCCATCTCATCAGCTGAGTAAGCATACTGTTGGATCAATTCGGGTTTTGCTATATTATCTTCAGTTGCATTTGGTGAACACGAAGACAAACTGAGCATTAAGGCTACTACTAAAAAGGAGTTGAGTACAAGTGATTTCATAATCAGTAGGTGTTAGTTTACAGTAGATTTGGGCAAACTTTCGTAAACAATTAGTATTCTTTTGACAGGACAATAGTACGTCTAATATCGTTAAAGTGTATAATTTAATCGATGAAATACATTTTTTTTAATTTTTATAATATAATTTTCTTACAAATATTAAATTGAAACAAAAAAAACTCCATCATTGGAGTTTATGTAGTAAAGATTCAAAAAATAAATTATGGTGCCAACCGATCCACGTTCCAAGAAAAATCTGAATCTAAGGTGTAACGAATACGATCATGTAATCGATTTGGACGTCCTTGCCAAAATTCAATTGAATGCGGTTGTACAAGGTAACCGCCCCAATTTGTAGGACGTTTTGGCTCAATAGTTATGTGGCTTTGCTCTAATTCTTGTAAGCGGGATTCTAAAAAAGTTCGGTTGGGAATAACTTCACTTTGAGGAGAAACAATTGCACCCAACTGACTGCCAAAGGGACGGGAATAAAAATAGGCATCCGAATGTTCTGCCGTGAGTTTCATCGCTGTTCCTTTTATAATTACCTGGCGTTCCATACTGTTCCAAAAAAAAGATAGACAGACCTTGGGATTTGCTGCAATGGCTTTTCCCTTTTCTGAATGGTAATTGGTATAAAATATAAATCCTTCTTCGTTGTATTGTTTCAATAAAACTACTCGAGATTTTGGAAATCCATCCAATCCAATACTGGCAACTGTCATGGCATTTACCTCGTCAATTCCACCAAAATCCTGCACTTCGTGAAACCAACGGTGAAATAAATTAATAGGGTCATTTGGAATGTTATCTTCCAATAATGCACTTTTTTCGTATGATTTTCGGTAGTTGCTTAAATCTTTCATGCTGATTGAATTGAAAAACGAAGGTACTTTATTTTACCTGATTTTAAAATTCAAATTGAAGTCCATCATCGGCCAATAAAATAGCATCAAAATGCGTTTTCGCTTCTATTTTAAATGCATCAATACTTGGATAACGTGTAGAATAATGACCCAAAATTAACTGACTTACGCCCGCTTTTTGTGCAATCATTGCAGCTTGTTTGGCGGTAGCATGCATGGTTTTTTTGGCTAAGGCCTCCTCTGATTCCAAAAAAGTGCTCTCGTGGTACAAAACGGTAGCCATTTGAATGTACGGAATAATTGATTCGGTGTATTTGGTATCTGAACAATAGGCATAACTTTTGGTGGCTGGCGGATCAAAACTCAAATCCGAATTGGGTATTATTCGTCCATCATCAAGGGTGATGTCTTTGCCGTTTTTAATGTTTTGAAAATAGCACGTTTCAATTTCGTAATTTAATACCGCATTCATATCCAACTTGCGCTCAGATGGCTTTTCTTGAAATAAAAATCCGTTAGTATATACACGATGCTTAAGAGGGAAACTGCTCACAATTACATTGTCGTCTTCATACAAAACTTGGGATTCTTTAGACGTCAATTCATGAAAAATTAAGTCAAACTTTGGCCAAGATTCTGATAAACGCAATTGCAGATGAATAATTTCTTGGATGCCTTTTGGTCCATAAATATGCAAATCATTTGCCCGACTCAACAAAGAAAAAGTGGAGATAAGTCCAATTAAACCATAAAAATGATCGCCGTGTAAATGTGAAATAAAAACGCGATTTATCTTGGTAAATTTAATTTTCTGTTTGCGTAATTGTACCTGAGTACCTTCTCCACAATCAATTAGAAAATGATGATTGCGAATTTCCAATACCTGTGAAGTTGGATTGGTTAGGGTGCGCGGAGTGGCAGCATAACAGCCTAAAATGGTGAGTTTCATTTTAAAATTAAAACCCTAAATCCCGTTCAATTTCATCCAATTCAATCAAATCGTGGGCCTCCAAATGAGACGGTACAATGGTGAGTTTGTCTGAAATTAAATTGAAGTCGATGTCTTTGGCGACCAACACAAATGATTTTTTTGCCGCTTTATGTGTTTTAGATATCGCCAAAAATAGATTGAGTTGTTTGAGCGTTAAATCACTGTACTGCGTGAGATCAAGAATGATATTTTCTTTTTCGAAAATCTTGTATTCATGTAAAAGTTTCTCCACAAAAGATTCTAGATTTCCCTGAGTATCTTTAATAATTACGCTGTGTTTTTGGTGCTCTACTTTCATGGTTAAGATTGTATTTTTGAGGCCAATAAATAAATCACAGCCATCCGAATAGATACCCCGTTTTCTACTTGATTTAAAATTACCGATTGCGACGAATCGGCTACCTCTGAAGTAATTTCTACACCTCGATTAATAGGGCCCGGGTGCATGATCACAATTTCTTTGGACAAGGAATCCAAAAGCGGCTTGTCTACTCCATACTGTTGGGCATATTCCCGGGTTGATGGAAAATAATTGACATCCATACGTTCGTTTTGCACACGCAACATATTGGCTACATCACACCATTCGAGGGCTTTGCGCAAATTGGGTTCCACTTGTACACCCAACGACTCTATGTAACGTGGTATCAAGGTTTTGGGGCCGCATACTTTTACTTCCGCTCCTTGCATTTGCAAGGCATAAATGTTTGATAGCGCTACTCTAGAGTGTAAAATATCACCAACAATAACTACTTTTTTTCCGCCTACTTCACCCAGTCGTTCGCGTATAGAATAACTATCCAAGAGCGCTTGCGTAGGATGTTCATGTGCGCCATCGCCAGCATTCACGATACTTGCCTTTACTTTTTGCGACAAAAAATGAGCCGCTCCCGGCGAGGAATGACGCATCACTACCATATCGACCTTCATTGATAAAATGTTGTTTACCGTGTCAATTAGGGTCTCCCCTTTTTTAACCGAAGATTGCGCCGCCGAAAAACTGATCACATCGGCTGATAGGCGTTTTTGCGCCAACTCAAATGATAATTTGGTTCGGGTACTGTTTTCAAAAAAAATGTTGGCAATGGTAATGTCTCGTAAAGACGGCACTTTTTTAATGGGGCGGTTGATGACTTCTTTAAAGTGATCGGCAGTTTCAAAAATCAACTGAATATCTTCGGGCTGAAGGTATTTAATTCCCAATAAATGATTGACACTTAATTCACTCATGCGGTAGTTATGGTTTGCGTAGTTGTAGTTGGAACCAAATAAACGGCATCTTCTCCGTCTTGTTCTTTCCAATGCACTTTTACTTTTTCTTGGTTGATTGCATCTACTTGACGGCCTCTGTAATCAGGTTGTATGGGTAAATGTCGACTAAATCTGCGGTCGATGAGCACCAATAATTCAATTTCGGCGGGACGACCAAACGACTGAATGGCAGTTAGCGCTGAGCGAATGCTTCGGCCTGTATATAAAACATCGTCAATAAAAATTACTTTTTTGTTTTCGACTAGAAAATCAATTGTGGTTGAATTGGCCTCGATGGGCATCGCGGTACGACGAAAATCGTCTCTAAAAAAAGTGATGTCCAAATAACCCAAAGCAATTGCGGGCACTTGGTATTCCTGCTCCAGCAGTTGTTTTATTCGCTCGGCCAGAAACACACCACGCGGTTGAATTCCAACTAAAACTGTATTTGAAAAGTCAAGGTGTTTTTCAATTAACTGACACGCCAAACGATGCAAGATGATGGCAACTTCTTTTTCACTGAGCAATACTTTTTGACTCATGGGTGCGTGGGTTTGGGCAGTAAATTTACTATTTTTTTGCTGACATTTTTTAGATTTCTATTGGTCGAACTATTTTTTTTATGTTCAGTCCAAAATCTAAATCTATTGCCACTGAAAATTTGCTCGATGTGCAAAAAAAAATCCCAAATTAATGAGATTTCTTTACCGAGTTAAATTTGGTTATTAAATGCTCGTTATGCATACATTTTTGCACGCAGTTCTTGAACTTTTTCATCATCCAAATAATCGTCAAACGTCATATAGCGGTCAATCACTCCTTTTGGCGTCAACTCCACTACTCGATTTCCAACGGTTTGTGCAAACTCGTGATCGTGCGTGGTAAAAATTACTGAACCCTTAAAGTTTTTCAAGGAATTATTGAATGCTGTAATTGATTCCAAATCCAAGTGGTTGGTGGGTTCGTCGAGCATCAAAATATTGGCACGCTCCATCATCATGCGCGACAACATGCAACGCACTTTTTCTCCTCCCGACAATACACGACTGGTTTTTAGCGCTTCTTCACCCGAAAAAATCATCTTACCCAAAAAGCCACGAATATTAACCTCTTCGCGCTCTTCTTCGGTTTTGGCCCATTGACGCAACCAATCAACTAATGTGTAATCGTTTTCAAAAAAAGCATGATTGTCCAGAGGTAAATAGGCTTGGTTGGTGGTTACTCCCCAGTCAAATTGGCCCGAATCGGGTTTTTGGTGACCATTTAAAATTTCATAAAAAGCGGTTGTGGCTCGAGAATCTTTAGAGAACAAAACAATTTTATCGCCTTTGGCCATATTCAAATCTACGCCAGTAAATAAGGTTTCCCCGTCAATGGATGCACTAAGGTTTTCTACATTTAATATTTGAT
>VEQT01000033.1 GCA_018883065.1 Flavobacterium sp. | reverse complement strand
ATATTTTACTATTCTTTCATCAATAAAATTAATACAGCATAATTACTTCTCAATAATACTATATTTGTTTTCCAACACAAACAAGTATAACAGCTGTAAATGCTGTCTTTTTAAAATAAAAATTATGGCATTCTTCGATTTATTTAGAAAAAAATCAGTTCAAGATATTTTAAACCAAGTGGCCAAAAACGAAGCCGACGGACACCAATCTTTAGGAAAACACCTCACCACACGTGATTTAACCGCCTTTGGAATTGCCGCCATTGTAGGCGCCGGAATTTTTAGTACTATCGGAAAAGCCAGTGCCGACGGAGGTCCAGCCGTTATCTTCTTATTTATATTTACCGCCATCGCCTGCGGATTTGCCGCTTTTGCTTATGCCGAATTTGCCTCCATGGTGCCAGTTTCGGGCAGCGCCTATACCTATTCGTATGTAGCCTTTGGCGAAATTATTGCCTGGATAATAGGCTGGGCTTTGATCATGGAATATGCTATTGGAAACATAACCGTGGCCATTTCATGGAGTGATTATTTTACGGGATTATTAGAAAGTGGTGGTATTCATTTGCCGCACTGGATTCAGATGGATTACCTTACTGCTTCTAATGGATACCAAGATGCAACTGCCTTGATGCAGGGTGGGAAATCTTTTGATAATTTGAGTTCCAATTTGCAAGCCGCTTATACAGCTTGGACAACAGCACCAACAATAGGACCTTTGCACATTGTAGCTGATGTTCCGGCCTTGGCTATTATTTTTATCATTACCGCTTTGGTGTATCGCGGCATGAAAGAATCCCGTAATGCCAGTAACTTAATGGTGGTTGTAAAATTATGTGTGATACTTTTGGTTATTGCTGTGGGTGTATTTTATGTGGATACCGAAAATTGGCATCCTTTTGCACCAAACGGCGCAGCTGGTGTACTTAAAGGTGTTTCAGCAGTTTTCTTCGCCTACATTGGATTTGATGCCATTTCTACTACTGCTGAGGAATGCAAAAATCCCCAACGCGATTTGCCACGTGGCATGATGTGGGCGATTATTATTTGTACCCTCTTGTATGTGGTTATTGCCTTGGTGCTTACCGGTATGGTCCAGTACAGCGAATTAAATGTAGGCGATCCCTTGGCTTTTGTGTTTACGCAACTCAACCTCAAATGGATGTCGGGTATTATAGCCGTGAGTGCTGTGGTAGCGATGGCCAGTGTATTGTTGGTGTTTCAAATGGGTCAGCCCCGTATTTGGATGAGCATGAGCCGCGATGGGCTTTTGCCACCTAAATTCTCACGCGTGCATCCCAAGTATAGAACTCCTTCGTATGCCACAGTAGTTACCGGTTTTGTGGTGGGAATACCGGCCTTGTTTCTCAACCTGACTATTGTAACCGATTTATGTAGCATTGGCACCTTGTTTGCCTTTGTGTTGGTTTGTGCTGGTGTGTTGGTTTTACAAAACAAACCCAATATTCCGCGTGGCAAATTTAAAACGCCCTATGTCAATGCCAAATACATAGCGCCAGCTTTACTTGTGCTGGGATTAGTAGTAGCCTTTACCTACAACAAAGACAATACCTTGGCTTTTTTGACCAATGAAAAACAAGCCAATTCACCAGCTGATATTGTAACCAATATTGGTCCCGCTGAAGCTAAAATTGCCTATGAATTTTTGGTGTATAAAAATGAATCAGATGCCAAAACACCCGATTTGGAAGCCTTGTTGAGCAAGTATGCCGATGACGAAGCCCAATATAAGCAGCTAATCGCCGAATTGCCCTTGAACGATGACGTAAAATACCAATCGGGTTTTGAGTTGTTTAAACACAAAATTCCGTTGTGGATTTTCATGATTGTGCTCCTTGGTTTAGTAATATGGTCTTACAAACAAAACTTGTCACTTATTCCATTGTTGGGCTTGGTGTCGTGTCTCTATATGATGGCCGAATTGAGCGTATGGAACTGGTTGTATTTTACCATTTGGTTGCTCATTGGCTTGTTTATATACTTTGGCTATAGCCGGAAAAACAGCAAGCTGAATGCAATTTAATTTATAATTATTAATTAGCAAGAACTCCCAATTCCACCATACATTCACGCATCATGTTGTAGGTGCGTTCAATGTTATTGTCCAAACCAATCGAGAAACGTATCAAGCCATCGGTGAGGCCCATTTCTTTTTGCTCTTCCAAAGGAATTTCGCTCGAAGTTGAAGTGCCCGGTGCACTAAATAAGGTTTTATAAAAGCCCAAACTTACCGCCAAATAGCCCAAATTTCTTTTTTGCATCAATTCCATCACTTCGTTGGCTTTGTCCAAACTACCCATGTCTAGGGTCATCATGCCGCCAAAACCGTATTCAGGATTGATCATCCCTTTGTACAAGGCATGACTAGGATGACTAGCCAATCCAGGATATACTGTTTTGATGCCCTCTTTTTCAAAGCGTTCGGCCAAATAAAGTGCATTGTGGCTGTGTTGTTTCATACGAATGTGTAGCGTACGTAAATTTTTCATCACACTGGCTGAACGCAAACTATCCATCGTGGGACCAAGTAACATGCTGGCTCCCGAATTTACATTTTTTAGGCTGTCAATGAATTCACGCGACGCACAGGTTACACCACCCACTGTATCGCTGCTGCCGTTGATGTATTTGGTTAAACTGTGAATCACGATGTCGGCACCCAATTTGAGTGGCGCAACCGATAAGGGAGAAAACGTATTGTCGACCACCAGCGTCAAGTTGTATTTTTTAGCCAGTTTGGCCAACGAAGCGATATCGGCCACTTCTAACAAAGGGTTGCTGACGGTTTCGCAATACAAAACTTTAGTATGGGGTTGAATGGCTGCTTCTACGGCTTCCATTTTGGTGATGTCCACAAAACTGCAGCTGATTCCCATGCGCGGCACAAAATTTTTCAAGAACGCATAGGTTCCGCCATAAATGGTACGGCTAGATACAATATGATCGCCTAGGCCACACAATTGCAAAAGAGTAGGTGTAATGGCACCCATGCCCGAGGCCGAAACATTCGCTGCCTCAGCTCCTTCCATGGCAGCAATGGCCTGATCCAAGTATAAATTACTTGGCGAAGAATGTCTGGAATACAAATAACAACCTTCGGCGTTTCCTTCAAAGGTGTCAAACATGGTTTTGGCCGACAAAAAGGTATAGGTAGAGGAATCTGAAATGGAAGGGTTTACACCTCCAAATTCGCCAAAGTATTGTAAATCTTGGATGCGGTCAGCGGGATTGAAATCGTGCATGGTGTTGTATTTATTGTTAGATTAATCAAAATTGGATATTATTAGAATATAATACAAGTAGTGTTGATAATTTTAGATTTATAAACTAATAATATAATTAAATATAGATAAAATTTCTATTTTTGAATTCAAATTCAGTACAAACTAGATATTTTTTTCTATGGATGCCCTTGACAAAAAAATCCTCAATGCCCTACAGGCCAACGCCAAAATCACCACCAAAGAACTGGCTATCAAATTACATTTATCGGTAACAGCCGTGTATGAACGCATTAAGAAATTGGAACGCGAAGGCCTCATTCAAAACTATGTGGCCTTGCTGAATCGCAACAAAATACAAAAGGGATTTGTGGTATTTTGTCACCTCAAGCTCATTCAACACGCTAAAGATTTCTTACTCACTTTTGAAAACGAGGTGGTGCAACTCGACGAAGTGCTCGAATGTTTTCACGTGAGTGGCGATTACGATTACATTTTGAAAATCTGTGTGAACAACATGGAAGAATACCGCGAATTTATGGTAACCAAACTTACCACCCTGCAACACATTGGCAGCACACACAGCACCTTTATGATTGGCGAAGTGAAGAACACGACTAGTTTTAAGTTGTAGTATTTCCGTTTCGCTTTAAATCTTGAAAAATTCACCTCAAGTAAGTTTATAATTTTTAACATGAAACCTGAAACCGTAAACTTGAAACAAAAAAATAACCTAATTTTGCCGCAGATTTTATTCACATCAAAAAATACAAATACTATGAGTTCATTTGACGTAGTTATTATTGGTTCTGGACCTGGAGGTTATGTGTCGGCGATACGTTGTGCACAATTGGGTTTCAAAACGGCCCTCATTGAAAAATATTCCACTTTGGGAGGTACTTGCTTAAATGTAGGTTGTATTCCTTCAAAAGCCATGTTATCCTCATCCCATCATTTTGCCGAAATCGCTCATTTTGAAGAAAACGGCATCTCGATTTCAGGTTCGGTAAAAGTAAATCTCGAACAAATGATTGCCCGTAAACAAGGGGTGGTAGACCAGACAGTTGGAGGAATCAACTACTTGATGGATAAAAATAAAATCACTGTTTATCATGGCTTAGGATCTTTTGTTGATGCGACGCACATTGCTGTTACCCAATCCGATGGAACTTCAGAAACCATCGAAACCAAATATGCCATTATTGCTACCGGTTCTAAACCAGCCAATTTGCCTTTCATTACCTTAGATAAAGAGCGCATCATCACGTCAACCGAAGCCTTAAAATTGCCCGAAGTGCCTAAGCATCTAATCATCATTGGTGGGGGAGTAATTGGCATCGAATTGGGTCAAGTATATTTACGATTGGGTGCTCAAGTATCTGTTGTTGAATTCATGGACCGCATTATTCCGGGCATGGACGGAGCATTATCAAAAGAATTAACCAAAGTCTTGAAAAAACAAGGCATGAAATTTTATACTTCGCACAAAGTTCAATCGGTTACCCGCAAAGGGAAAGCCGTTCAGGTGCAAGCCGAGAATGCCAAAGGCGAATTGATTACCCTCGATGGCGATTATGCTTTAGTTGCCGTGGGACGTAAGCCATTTACCGCTGGATTAAACGCCGAAAATGCGGGCGTAAAAATCAGCGATCGTGGACAAGTTGAAGTAAATGATCACTTGCAAACTACTGTTCCCACTATTTATGCGATAGGCGATGTGGTGCGTGGCGCCATGTTGGCTCATAAGGCCGAAGAAGAAGGGGTGATGGTAGCCGAAATTTTAGCCGGACAAAAACCACACATCGATTACAACTTAATTCCAGGAGTGGTGTATACCTGGCCAGAAGTGGCTGCTGTGGGTAAAACCGAGGAGCAACTCAAAGAAGCTGGAGTGGAATTTAAATCAGGAAGTTTCCCATTTAAAGCACTAGGTCGCGCCCGTGCTAGTGGCGATTTAGATGGATTTGTAAAAATATTGGCTGATGCCAAAACCGATGAGGTCTTGGGCGTGCACATGATTGGTGCGCGTACAGCCGATTTGATTGCCGCTGCGGTAACCGCCATGGAATACAAAGCTTCTGCCGAAGACATTTCGCGTATGAGCCATGCACATCCTACCTTTGCAGAAGCCATCAAAGAAGCGGCTTTGGCTGCCACTGAGAATCGTGCCTTACACGTTTAATTGATTACTCATAAATATTAAATCCTGCTTCCGAGCGGGATTTTTTTTGTGGTAATTTTTTTTAAACCAAATTATAAAACTAGAATACTGTATTTTTGAGCATCAATTTTTTTTTCATGCGCAGCATTTTTACCCCCGAAATTCCCTCCATTGCTACCTTCAAGCAGCAACTGTTGCAATGGGCGCAAGCGCATGCCGAAGTGTTGGTTTTAGACAGCAATGCACACGTAGATTCTCATTCAACTTTTGATTTATTGGTGGCTGTGGATGCGTTTACATCTCTGAAAACTGACGAATCGAATGCGTTTCAGGAATTACACAACTACCAACAAGCTACGCAGGATTGGATTTTAGGGTATCTCACCTACGATTTGAAAAACAATGTAGAAAATCTGCAATCACAAAATTTTGATGGACTGGAATTTCCTGCCTTGTATTTTTTTCAGCCCAAAAAGCTGTTTTTATTTCGGGGTGAAAAGCTGGAAATGCAATACCTCAAATTGTGTGACGATGAAATAGAGTCCGATTTAACGGCGATTAGTCGACTAGAAATTAATCAGGAAGTTCAGGCTAATGATTTACAAATTGAGGCCCGGATATCCTGCGAAGAGTATTTGACGAAAGTCAATAGAATGAAAGAATACATTCAGCAAGGCGATATATACGAAGCTAATTTTTGTATGGAATTTTATGCTGAGGACGCTCGAATTAATCCGTTATATACTTACAATCAACTCAATCAAATTTCTCAAGCTCCTTTTTCGGTTTTTTATAAAAATAAATCCCATTATTTGCTTTGCG
Organism: Flavobacterium sp.; assembly: GCA_018883065.1. Classification (GTDB taxonomy): domain Bacteria; phylum Bacteroidota; class Bacteroidia; order Flavobacteriales; family Flavobacteriaceae; genus Flavobacterium. The sequence continues at coordinate 26,303 of VEQT01000033.1, read as the reverse complement.
CGTCGCCCGAACGTTACCTCCAAAAAACGGGTACACATGTGATCTCGCAACCCATCAAAGGGACAGCCAAACGCAACGTAGATTTAGTGATGGATGACCAAATAAAACAAGCTTTATCAACTGATGCCAAAGAACGAGCCGAGAACATCATGATTGCCGATTTGGTGCGCAATGATTTATCCAAAACGGCTTTGCCCAATTCGGTAGTAGTTGAAGAATTGTGTGGCATTTACTCCTTCAAGCAGGTGCATCAAATGATTACAACCATTGCTTCTGAAGTTGCTGAAAATTGTCCGCCTGTCGACTTACTCAAAACAACCTTCCCGATGGGCAGCATGACTGGTGCACCCAAATTGTCGGCCATGCACATTATTGAAGAATTAGAAGAAACTAAACGCGGGTTGTACAGCGGGTCAGTAGGTTATTTTACCCCCACTGGCGACTTTGATTTTAATGTGGTCATCCGCAGTATTTTGTATAATGAAGCCAACAACTATGTGTCGTTTTCGGTAGGCAGCGCCATCACATCTCTAGCCCAAGCCGAACAAGAATACGACGAATGTTTACTCAAAGCCAAAGCCATGCGCGCAGTGTTGCAATAATCTGCAGCCAATTCCTTACTTTTGACCATGCTGTCTTTGTTTCAACAACACCTACAAACTCAATTTCCTTTTCTTGTTCAAGCCAAATTGCTAGTGGCCTGCAGCGGCGGATTAGACAGTGTTGTGTTGCTTCAGTTGTGCAAATCGGCCAACTTGGCTGTTGCTGTGGCACATTGCAATTTTCAGTTGCGCGGACTCGAAAGCATTCAAGACCAGCAATTTGTACAAGAGTTATGTGCCAATTTGAATCTGCCTTTTCACACCACTCATTTTGATACCAAAGCCTATGCACAGGCTGCCAAATGTTCGACTCAAATGGCGGCACGTGATTTGCGATACGATTGGTTTGCCGAGTTGGCCCAAGAATTTCAATACGACTATATCCTCACCGCACATCACGCTGATGATGCTTTGGAAACTTTTTTAATCAACTTGAGCCGCGGAACTGGTTTAGATGGTTTGGTAGGCATTCCGTCGGTGAATGAATATATAGTACGGCCGTTACTTCAATTCAGTCGAGAGCAATTGTATGCTTATGCACTCGAACAAGGATATGCTTGGCGCGAAGACAGTAGCAATGCAAGTGACGTTTATTTGAGAAATGCCATTCGCCACCATATTGTGCCTCAACTTAAAACCATTCAACCTACTATATTACAGGCGTTTCTTAACACCCAATCTCATCTTCAAAATAGCCAATCCTTGGTGCAAGATGCACTCGATTTGGCCTATGAATACGTAGTGACCGAATTACCTGATCGTTTGCAAATAGATCTGGATAAATTGCTCAAATACGAAAATTATAATGCCTACATGTATGGTTGGCTCAACGATTATGGATTCTCGGCTTGGGAAGATGTGTATAAGTTGGTTTATGCGCAATCGGGCAAAAAAGTGCTGTCCTCAAATTTTACCTTATTAAAAGACCGCACCACTTTGTTGTTGTATGCCAACGAATCCGAAAGGGGAGAAGATGTATATTCTATTTCTGAAAAAACGACTGAAATTACTACGCCCATTTGTCTACAATTTTCGAAACAGTCAACCGCCAAAAACAACTCAAAATCCGTTATATTTGTCGACGCCGATTTGTTACAATTTCCACTTGTTTTGCGCCGTTGGAAAACTGCTGATGTGATTTACCCCGCAGGAATGAAGGGCCAATCCAAGAAACTCAGCAAGTTTTTTAAAGACGAAAAATGGGCCCAAATCGATAAAGAAAATGTCTGGTTGTTGTACAGTAATGATCAAATTGTTTGGGTAGTGGGACATCGACAAGATGAGCGTTTTGTTCCAACCCATCAAACCAAAAATAAAATTCAAATTAGTTATATCCCATGAAAAAAATAGTTCTTTTACTGGTCATAGTTTTTACTCAATTCACCCAAGCTCAGTTGCTTGATCCGGTAAAATGGTCGCAGAAAATCGAGAAAATTTCTGATACCGAATTCAATTTAGTTTTTATTGGAACAATCGATAAAGATTGGCATATGTATTCTCAATATACTCCCGATGGGGGCGCTTTGCCGCTCGAGCTTCTTTACGAGGAGGCCAAAGGGAATTACGAACCGTTAGGAAAAGCCAAAGAAAGTCCTTATAAAAAGCACTTCAATGATGTTTTTGGAGTTGATGAATACTACTTTGAAAGCAAAGTAAAAATCCAACAACGCATCAAAATTCTCAATACTAAGTTGACACAAGTAGTGCTTAAACTCAATTACCAAGCTTGTAAAGAGTCGTGCATTAATCAAGAAAAATCGTTCACTTTTGTGCTTCCCAAAGCATCCGCCATTGCGCCAGTTGTTACGCAAGATAGTTTAGTTCCTGATACCACAGCATTCGCGCAAACTCCAGTTGCAGATACGAAACCTGAACCAAAAGAAACAGCAGTGGTTCCTACAGAAACCAACCAAGATAAAGGTTGGCTCTCTATTTTTATTTTGGCCTTTTTAGGTGGATTTGCCGCCTTGCTCACGCCTTGTGTGTTTCCCATGATTCCGATGACCGTGAGTTTCTTTACCAAACAAAGTAAAACACCTGCCCAAGGAAAGAAAAATGCTATCATTTACGGCATTTCAATTATTGCAATCTATGTGATTTTAGGTCTATCGGTAACGGCTATTTTTGGCGCCGATGCCTTGAATGCGCTTTCTACCAATGTCTGGTTTAACCTTATTTTCTTTTTCTTATTGCTTGTATTTGCGGCTTCATTTTTGGGTGCTTTCGAAATCATGTTGCCCAATTCCTGGGCCAATAAAGTAGATCGTCAAGCTGATCGTGGAGGAATCATTGGTATTTTGTTTATGGCATTGGCACTGGCCATTGTTTCATTTTCATGCACCGGACCGATTGTGGGAACCTTATTGGTTGAAGCCGCTTCCAAAGGCGGATTTGCTCCTGTAATTGGCATGTTGGGATTCTCCTCGGCTTTGGCCTTACCCTTTATGTTGTTTGCGATGTTTCCGGGTTGGTTAAATTCTTTGCCTAAGTCGGGCGGTTGGCTCAATACCGTAAAAGTATTTTTGGGCTTTTTGGAATTGGCTTTAGCCTTTAAATTCCTCTCCAATGCCGATTTAGTTTTGCAATTGCATTTATTGGAACGTGAAGTGTTTTTAGCCATTTGGATTGCCATATTTGGGGTATTGTCTTTGTATTTGTTGGGTAAAATCACCTTGCCACACGACAGTCCATTGTCGAGTATTTCGGTGAGTCGCTTATTTATTGCCTTGCTAAGTTTATCATTTACAATTTATTTAATTCCTGGACTTTGGGGAGCACCACTAAAATTAATTAATGCTTTTCCACCTCCAATGGAATATAGCGAAAGCCCCATGGGAGTGGGTAAAACTGCTGCAGTTTCAGCCGTTTCAACTGCTGGTTTACCCGAAGGTGCCGAGTTGGGCCCGCATCAGCTGGTGGTGTTCAATGACTATGATAAAGGGTTGGCTTATGCGAAACAAATTCATAAACCAATTTTACTCGATTTTACGGGTTATGCCTGTGTGAATTGCCGCAAAATGGAAAACAACGTTTGGTCAGATCCACGCATTTTAACCATTTTGAAAAACGAGGTGGTGTTGATTTCGCTGTATGTGGATGACAAACGAATGTTACCCGTTTCTGAACAAAAAAAATCAGCTGAAACAGGCGAATTGTTAGAAACAATTGGCGATAAATGGACTGATTTTATGATTTCAAAATACAAAACCAATACACAACCACTATATGTGTTAACCGATTTAGAAGGAAATTCGCTACACCCAACACACCCAACTTGCAGTTATGATCCGGACATACAACTCTATGAAAATTGGCTCCAAACGGGTATAGCTCAATTTAAATAATATTCTCTGACGGCAAATTTAAGTTGCCGTTTTTTTTTGAAATAAATAAGTATATTTGTTTCTGTCTAAGCCATTTAAAATTATATACGCCATGTTAGTTAAAGTATTTGGAAGCGCCGTTTTTGGCGTAGAAGCCACGACCATTACTGTAGAAGTAAATTGTGACAAAGGCATAGGGTATCACCTCGTTGGATTGCCCGATAATGCCATCAAAGAGAGTAGTTACCGCATCGCCGCGGCACTCAAAAATAACGGGTATTCATTGCCCGGAAAAAAACTCACCATCAATATGGCGCCCGCCGATTTACGCAAAGAAGGTTCAGCCTATGACTTGACTTTGGCTTTGGGTATTTTGGTCTCGTCGGGCCAACTGCAAACCGATGTATTGGCTGCGTATGTGTTTATGGGCGAATTGTCCTTAGACGGCAGTTTACAGCCCATAAAAGGTGCCTTGCCCATAGCAATCAAAGCCAAAGAGGAGGGATTCAAGGGCTTCTTTTTGCCTAAACAAAATGCCAACGAAGCGGCCATCGTACAAGATTTTGCGGTTTATGGAATTGATTCCATTCAAGAAGCTATCGATTTTTTATCGGGTACAAGTGATTTGATTCCTTACCAAAGTACCGTTTACGAAGAATCAGCGGCATTACTCGATTTTCCCGAATTTGATTTCAGTGAGGTCAAGGGTCAACACACCATCAAACGCTGCATGGAAATTGCAGCGGCTGGCGGACACAACATCATTTTGATTGGTCCTCCAGGCTCTGGAAAAACCATGTTGGCCAAGCGCCTGCCCAGTATTTTACCGCCCATGACCTTGCCCGAAGCACTCGAAACCACCAAAATTCATTCGGTGGCAGGCAAACTAAAAGAGGTGGGTTTGTTGTACCAACGCCCGTTTCGTTCGCCCCATCATACTATTTCACACGTTGCTCTTGTTGGCGGGGGGAGTTATCCCCAACCCGGTGAAATTTCAATGGCCCACAACGGGGTCTTATTTTTAGACGAATTGCCCGAATTTAAACGCGACGTACTCGAAGTGATGCGGCAACCCTTGGAAGATCGAGAAGTGACCATTTCCCGGGCCAAATTTACAGTAACTTATCCATCATCGTTTATGTTGGTGGCCAGCATGAACCCGAGTCCGGGCGGTTATTTTAACGATCCTTCGGCGCCCGTAAGCAGCAGTCCGCAAGAAATGCAGCGTTACTTGAATCGCATTTCGGGACCGTTATTGGACAGGATTGACATTCATATTGAAGTACGTCCGGTGCCTTTTGAGAAATTGGCCGATACCCAAAAAGCCGAAGCCAGCAGTGTAATCCGTCAGCGGGTGATACAAGCTCGGGCATTGCAAACCCAACGGTTTACAAACAATCCAAAAGTAAATTACAATGCCCAAATGACCCCGGCCATGCTACGCACCTATGCGGTCTTAGATGAAAGTTCGTTGCATTTATTGAAAACCGCTATGGAACAATTAAACTTATCGGCCCGAGCCTTTGATCGAATTCTAAAAGTAGCCCGCACCATTGCTGATTTGGAATCTGCTGAAAACATTGCGGCGCATCACGTTGCCGAAGCCATTCAATACCGCAGTTTGGACCGCGAAGGATGGTTGGGATAATTCCAAATAAAAGTTAGGCGAATCCCACTTTAGATTGTATTTTTGAATTTCATTTTTGATGTCACATGAAAATTTTACTTTCTCCTGCCAAATCACTCGATTTTACTTCGCCACTTCCTACGACGCAGTTTTCGATGCCTGCCTTTGAGAAAGAAAGTGCAGCGGTGATGAAGGTGCTCAAGAAAAAATCGGTGAAGCAGCTAGCTGATTTAATGGATCTTTCCCTCAAATTGGCCGAATTGAACAAAGAGAGAAATGCAGTTTGGGAACAACCTTTCACTCCCGAGAATGCCCGTCCGGCGCTGTTTGCGTTTGCTGGCGATGTGTACACCGGCTTGGAGGCCTACACGATAGCTGAATCTTCTTTTGAATTGGCCCAAAACCAGATTCGAATTTTATCCGGCTTATACGGAATACTGAAGCCTTTTGATTTGATACAGGAATACCGTTTAGAAATGGGAACGAGTTTACCTATTGGAAAGTCTAAAAATTTGTATGAATTTTGGAAGACCAAACTCACTAAATCGTTGCGAGCAGAATTGAAATCAGGGGAATTGTTGGTTAATTTGGCGAGTAAGGAGTATTTTTCGGTATTGGATGCCAAGAAATTTTCAGCTGAATTGGTCACAGCAGATTTTTATGATTTTCACAATGGACAATACAAAATGATTAGTTTTTTTGCCAAAAAAGCCCGTGGTATGATGGCCAGATATTTGATCGATTCACAGGCAAAAACAATAGATGACATGAGAGGATTTACCTACGGTGGTTATCAATTTGATGCCAATCAATCCACCGAAAAGCGATTGGTTTTTACAAGATAATTCAATCCAAACAATACATTATACTAAATAAAATACGATGATAAGAAAAAGTTGGCTTACACTCGGCCTATTGAGTTCGATGAGTTTATTTGCTCAAGATGAGTTGATAAAAAAAGTAATCAATAATGCGTCCTTAAATTCTAAATTTGAGTTTAGAGATGTGACCAATATATCTACCACTTCGGTAAAAAGTCAAGGGTCAGCAGGAACGTGTTGGAGTTATTCGGGTAATTCGTTTTTGGAAACCGAAATGATTCGCAACGGGAAACAACCGGTTGATTTGGCCGAAATTTTTACAGCCCGTCAAGTGTATTTGGGAAAAGCCCGAAATTTTGTCTTGTTTAATGGCAATTTGGCATTAGGCGACGGGGGAGAAACCCACGATGTGTTGACTATTTTTCGCAAGAATGGCGCCATGCCACAACAGGCATACACCTTGGAAGATTATGGAAAAGGCGTGATCAAATCGAGCGAATTTCAAGAGGGATTCAAAGCCATTTTGGATGCATATGTAAAAAATCCAAGTCAACAAGCTACTTGGGTGAAAGATGTGAATGCCTACATGGATGAAAAATTAGGCAAATTGCCTGAAACCTTTGATTACCAAGGAAAATCGTACACACCTCAATCCTTTGCCAAAGAAGTTGTGGGCATAGAAGCTTCCGATTATTTGGAATTTACCAATTACAAAGACAGTCCTTATTACGAAAAAATGGTGTTGCCGGTGCCTGATAACTGGAGTTATGATATGGTGTACAATGTGCCCATGACCGAACTCACTGATATTATTGATTATGCTTTATCAAAAGGATACACGATTGCATGGTCGTCTGATGTATCGGAACCGTATTTCAGCTGGAGAAATGGTGTGGCATTTGTTCCGGATATGGATTTAAGTAACATTAGCCCCGAACAAAAAAAGACTTTATTTGATGGCCCAACTGCTGAGAAAAAAGTAACCGAAGAAATGCGTTTAGAAGGATTATACAACCTGACTACTACCGATGATCACGCGATGCAAATTGTGGGCGTAGCCAAAGACCAAAACGGAAAAGATTACTACAAAGTGAAAAATTCCTGGGGAGAATCCAATGACTACAAAGGGTATTTGTATGTTACTAAAGCCTATGTGCAACTCAAATCAACAGGAATTTTATTGCACAAATTGGGTGTTCCCAAAACCACCAAGCAGAAAATTAAAGTCATGTAATTTAGGTAACTAGCCAATTTGCCAATATGGCTTTTCCTTGCGGAGTTAAGATACTCTCTGGATGAAATTGTAGTCCGTGTATGGGTAGTGTAATATGCGAAATGGCCATAATGCAACCTCGCTCATCAGTTGCCGTAATTTGTAAACAGGTTGGAAACGATTTATTCGATATTGCCCAAGAATGGTAACGACCAACCTCAAGAGGAAAAGCTAAATTTTGAAACAACAAATTGCTTGGTTCTACTATTTTGAGTACACTCGCTTGGCCATGTACAACAGCCGACAAATTTTCTAAAGTGGCACCAAAGTATTCGCCTATGGCTTGATGTCCCAAACAAATTCCAAGAATTTTTTTACTATAAGCATAGCGTTCAATAACGAGCATACTCAGGCCTGCATCTTTGGGAAGTCCAGGTCCGGGAGATAATACAATGGCATCGTATTCCTGTAAGTCTTCTATGTCAAATTTATCGTTTCGAAACACAGTTACAGCACAACCTAAACCTTCGAAGTAATGCACCAAATTAAAGGTGAAACTGTCGTAATTATCAATAATAACCAGTTGTTTAATGTTGCTCAACGTATTCGTTTTTGGAACGGCTAATTTAGTTATAATCAAAAAAAACACGTCGGTAAAGACGTGTTTTTTATACATTAGGAAGAGGTAATGATTAGTAAACCAATTTGATTTTCAAATCAAAATCATCATAAATGGCTTTGTCTCCAAGACTTCCCAAAAAGGTTTCAGAACCGTATTGTACGTCGTATTTGGCGCGGTTAATTTTTACATCAGCAGTAGCTCCAGTTGCTGAAGTAACTAAAGTAAATGTTACGGGATTCATTTTTCCTTTGATGGTTAAATCGGCAACAACAGTGTAGGTGTTTGCTTTTACTGGAGTTACTTTTTTGAATAGTAATGTGGCTGTTGGAAATTTTTCAACACCAAAGAAATCATCTGCTTTCAAGTGACCGTCTAATTTGTCTTTGTATTCGCCAGTTAAGTCAGTAGTTGAAATGGATTTCATGTCAACAGTAAACGTTCCAGCAACCAATTTATTTGATTTAAACGTTAAGAAACCATCAAGGAAATTAATCGTTCCTTCGTGTTGTCCAGTAACTTTTTTTCCAGTCCATTGGATTGAACTTGCAAGAGGTTTAATTTTTTTTAATTGTGCTTGTGTAGCTTGAACTGTAACCAAAGCAATAAGTAATAAGGCAATTTTTTTCATGATTTTTTGTTTTTAAAAGGTTAAATATTAAAGGGTAATAAATAATTCATTTGTGTTTTTTCGCACTTTTTTGAGGTGCTGTAATTTGTCATTCTCGTGTCGGTATCCTAATGTTGTTAGAAGTACAGCGCTTAATCCTAAAGATTCAAGCCCAAGAATTTCATTAACCATTTTGGGGTTAAATCCCTCCATTGGTGTAGCATCTATTCGAAGATCGGCTGCTGCATTTAACAAATTTCCGAGTGCCAAGTATACTTGTTTGGCTGCCCAATCGGCAGTTGACTTTACGTCCATATTGTTTAGGTTATTCTCTACCATGGATTTAAATCCAGTTAAAGATTCGGTACTAATCCCTCTTGTATCAGCAATGTTTTGCATGTAAGCATCTATATGTTCGTTGGTAATCGTTGTTTCAATGGCCAGCACAAATAAATGAGAGGCGTCAACTACTTGCGCTTGTCCGTAGGCAGCTGGCACTAATTTAGATCGCAATTCTACAGTATCTACAACTATCACTTTGTAAGGTTGAAGCCCCATTGATGAAGGGCTTAAACGAACTGCTTCTTTCAAGATTGCGAGATGGTCAGCTGAAATTTTTTGAGTGGCATCAAATTGTTTTGTTGCGTATCTCCAGTTTTGACTTTCAATAAATGAATTCATTCCTTTGTGTATGGTTTAGGGTTGAGAACGGTATTTTTCTAATAATTGGTTGAGCATTTCGGCTTCGGATACACTTAAATTTAAGTGTAACTTTTGCTCAAATCGATCCACTTTTGGATCAATTCTAAGGAGTAATTCCAATCCTTTTGCAGTAATATTAACTTCCATTTTTCTTCGATTGTGTAGACAAATTTCTCGGGTTACCAACTCCTTGGCCAAGAGCTTATCTACAATTCGAGTAGTGTTACTGGTTTTGGCAATCATGCGTTCTTGTATCAAGCTCATACTGGCTGGTTTGCCATTTTGACCCCGCAGAATTCGAAGTACATTAAACTGTTCAACCGAAATTTCAAATGGTTTTAGAATGTCATTAAACGAATCCTGCAACAAATTTTGCGTGTAAAGAATATTGATTACCGTTTTTTTTGGTAGGGCTAATGATTGAATATCTAGTGTGACAGCTGTCATATATTACAGTACAATAATTGTAGGTACAAATTTAATTGAGGATTTTAGAATGCGGCGATAACAATTGTTAAATTTTATACAAATAAATACTTAATTGACAGCTTAAAATAGTTGAACGGTTGTTGCTGCAAAAATTCTACTATTTTTGAAAAAAAAATCAACATGAATTTATCCCAACAACAATGGTCAAGCCAATTGGCAGCCGACGACAATGCTTTAGTACTCGATGTTCGTACTCCCGATGAATGTGCCGAAGGGATTATTCCAACTGCAGTGATGATAGATATTTACAAAGGTCAAGGGTTTATTTATCAAGTAGAAGAATTAGATAAATCAAAAAATATTTATGTGTATTGTAAAGCAGGAGGCCGAAGTGCGCAAGCCTGTGCGATTATGAATCAATTGGGATTCAGCAATACCTATAATTTGCTTGGTGGCTTTATGGAGTGGGAAGGCGAAGTTGTCTTACCTTAATTAGTTATTCTTTTCGTACTTGATTACCTCTTTAAGTCGATCAAAAGAGAGCGGTTTACCTATGTAACCTTTTAATAATTTATACTCCTTTGCTTTTTGTACATCTTTTTCGTTGAGTGAAGAAGTGATAATATAAATTGACATTTTTGAAATGCATTCAGCTGGCAGCTCATGTAAAGCATCTAATAACTCAAACCCATTCATTTCGGGCATATTGATGTCCAAGAAAACAATGGTTTTTGGCGCATTATCCAATGTAAATTTTTGTTTTATATAGCCTAATGCTTCATTACTACTCGTAAAATCTAAAATATCGGCTTGCTCATCAACCTGTTTTATCACCTTTGCATGAACAAAGTTGAAAATCGAGTCGTCGTCAATTAGTAAGTAAAACATTCGTCTTTAGTTTAGTTGTAAAGGAACTTTGATGCGTACCGTTGTACCTTTTCCATACACTGATTCGACATCAATTTCACCTTGTAATCGGGTGATAATTTCCTTGCAAATATACAAACCTAATCCAGTTCCCACACTACTACTTGATGCTCTGTAAAACATATTGAATATTTTGCCAATGTTTCCTTCGCTTATACCTTCGCCGTTGTCTACTATTTCAAATAACAAAAATCCATCTATTCGGCTTAGTTTAAAATCGACAAAGGCCAATTCCGTGTCTTTTTTTCGGTATTTAACCGCATTGCCGATCACATTTTTTAGTACAGTATTGATTCGGTATTTATCAGAATAAATATGGGAATCACCTATTATATTGGTTGTGAAGCGCACTTTAACATCTGTCGAAAACTTGATATCATTAAAAATATCTTGCACCATTAAAGCTACATCAAATGATTCTAATTTAAGCTCTAAACGAGCATTTTTAGAATATTCTAAAATTTCTTGAATCGTTTCATCCATACGTATAACGCTGCTTTCTATGAGTGTGATGTACTCTGTTAGCTCTGCATCAAGCTCTACATTTGTAAATATTAAAGAAACAAGTCCTTTAATCGAAAGCAACGGCCCGCGTAAATCATGTGAGACGCGATAAACAAAGTTATCGAGCTCGGTATTTACTTTTTGCAATTCGCTATTTTTAGATAAGATGTCTTCTTGCGTGTTTTTAAGTTCGCTAATATCTACACTACTACCCACAAGTTTCAACATCACTCCATCAGCGTCTCGTTCGGCTATTGTTAAATTTTTAATGTAGCGAACTGCTCCATCGTTGGCTCGAATAATCCGGTATTCCAGTTCAAGACTATCTAATGTTGACTTAATGAGGTAATCCGTTTGTTCTAATACGCGTTCTCTATCGTCTGGGTGTATGGCATTTTTCCAAAAATCATAATATTTCCCGTCAATTTTTTCTCGTGTTGTTCCATATTGCGCCAAAAGTATATCATTCCAATGATGATGATCACTGTGTTTGATCCACTCCCAAATGCCAATTTTAGATTTTTCAGTAATCAAATCGTATCGTGAATTGATTTCCAATATTTTTTCCTTCGATTCGATTTCGCTGCTGATGTCCTTTTGTAGTGAAATAAAATTGATGTGGTTTCCTTTTTCATCAAAAACGGGAATTATTTCAAGTAAATTGGTATAGGGTTGCCCGTCTTTGGTATAATTTACAATTTGCACTTCGATGGTTTCTTTATTTTGAAGAGCAGTTGAGAGTTGTAGCTGTGCTGGATCCCCAGGCTCTGAGCGTTGCAGAAAATCTTTTGGCTTTTTACCAATTACTTCCTCCAATGTATATCCTGTTGTTTTTGAAAACGATTCATTTACCCACTCAATTTCACCAAATTGATTGGCGATAATTACTCCGTTTTTTGTTTTTGTGGCGATTAACGATAATTTTTTAAGCTCAATTTCAGATTCACTGATTTTTTTACTCTTGATGCGATTGCTTAACAAAGATTGAAATTGTTGGGTAAACAAACTAAATATCGTTTCATGTTTGCTTTGTAATTTTTCGTAAAATGGGGACTTGTCTATAGAGATAAAGCCCAAAATATACACTTGATACTGAAGTTCTTGGTCTTCAAGTGCATGAAAGATTACATCGGTATACTTGTTTAAAGAATCAAATTGATCCAACAATCGCTTGTTCAGGATACAACTTTTAGATAGGCCAATTTTACTGGCCATACTTAGGCATTCTTGCTTGAGAATTTGAATCTCATTGGGTGCAGATTTTATTCCTTCTCCATAAAATTGTTCAAAGTCCTCGCCTACAATATAAATGGCCGAAGCCTCAATTTCAAGAACATCTACAATAGTTTCGGCTGCCAATTGAATGAACTCCTCATCACTGTGAAATTTTAGCGCTTCATTATTAAACTGATTTAATCGTTTATACAATATTAACTCATGATCCAATTGGTCTTTGGTATTAATGAGTTGTTGTTCAATAAACGAAAAACGAGTAACCCGCAACTGTAGATCGCGGTATTCCTTCAGTAAATTATCGTATTTGGATTGCTCTATCATTTAATTTTTACACGCATTTAACGGTAAATTACATAGAGCGCAGTGGTGTAGTTGTGGTAGGTGTTTTTTCCTCCCAATCGGGCAAATTCTCCAAATCCATACATACCCAACCAAGGCGGACATTCCCCATTCGTGTAAAAAGGCAATTGCATTTTACTCACCAATTCTTCTTTTAAAATACGATCAACCATGAATCTTCCTCGTGCCAAACAATCGGCATGGAAAACGGCAACCGCTTTTTTATTCGGCTCTCTTTTTTTCATTTCGGCAACCATGCGATCCATTTCGATAAAAATCAAATCTTCGTCACGAACAGTGAGCCATAATGAGGTTCCTTCAGCACAAGTAGTGGCATAGTAGATGCTGTTTCCTTCGTGTTTGGTAACCACTCTCAAGATATGTTGGTTTCCGTATTCAATAGCTTCTGCTTCATCTAATTTTTCAGCTAATGCACCAATGGGAATACTGTCGCCACAAGTAGAAGATTTGGCCAATCCCAGACGGTGCAAGTACTCTTCCCAAGCTGGTTTTCCGTTTAATTCATGTATAATGTGGCCTTCTGATTTTGTTACCACAAGTGGTTCGCCAATGGCTACAAAACCATGAGTGGCTTGTGTATCTACCGAAAGCGATGGATCACAAAACCCAATTGCATAGGCACCGTGTTCATATACCTTGTCGTTTACTGCTTGGTAACTAATAAATCCTTTCATGTTATCCGAAGATGTGGCTCCAAATACCGTAACATCTGGTCCAAAAACAGATTCAAACGCACGAATACATTCGTCGTTGGCGATATCAATTCCAGATCCCAAAAAGTAGATCATGTTGATGCCATCTTTTTGTTTCTTCATGGCGTGTGCCATTTCTATGCATTTTTCATAAGAATTGTGTCCATAGAAATCATCGGTGTGTGCAAGCGCAAAATCAGTTCCTTTAACAGCCATAAGTGCTATGTCTTTCATGGATTCGCTCACGCCTTCACGCCCAACTACTCCACAGCATGAAGCTGCAACAATTTGTGCTTTAGGTGACAAGACTTTTGCTTGCGATAAAATATCCGAAAAATCATGACCAATGGATGCATGAAAGATTAATAAGTCAGCTTCATGTGCATCATTACCTAAGGCAATTTCTACACATTCAGTTACACCACGTTTGGTGTTGATAATACGAGCCGAAGCAGAGTGAAAAGATAACATAGTCAGAGGATTAAGTTAATACTAGGTTATTCAAATAGAAAAATCCAATTGAGTATTGAAAAATAAACAAAACCTATTATATAAATTCAATTTATTTTAATTATTCGACGAACTACAACATATTTTATTATTTGTTCACCAAACAATTCTACAATTGGATGCGGCATTTCTCATTTGCGCATGCAGCTTTAAGCTCTTCAAAGCTAAATTGTGTCAAATTTGATTTTAATAGTTCCCGTTTTTGCTTCGACATTTTCTTTAGCGCAATGCCTTCGCAAAAACGCCTCAATTGGGTTTGCGTTTCAATTTCTAAACCTGGAACTGCCATCAAATTTTCATTATCATCTTTAGCCGCCATCGTAAAATAGCAGGAGTTGGTGTGTTGCGAAATCCCTGTTTTTGGATTTAAGGTTTCTACGCGAATGCCCACAATCATTGATGTATTTCCCACATAATTAACCGATGCCTTCAAGGAAAGTAAATCGCCCACTTCAACCGGATTTAAAAACTCCACACCATCTACAGCTACCGTTACGCAATAACTGGCGCAATGTTTGGTGGCCGTAACATAAGCCACTTTATCCATAAGTGAAAGTAAAATACCACCGTGCACTTTTCCGCCAAAATTGGCATACGAAGGCAACATGAGCTCAGTAATGGTAGTTTCGGAGTCGGTAATTTTTTTGAATTGCATGGGAATTAATTTGGTGTGTTACAATAGTACGAAAAAATGAATTAGCGTTTAGCTGTAGGCTGTGCGCTTTTTGTAAGCGGGAAGTTGACCGAGAACCGACTACGAAATAAGATAGGAGACGAATAGATTTGAGACGAATAGATTTGAGATAAAAGACTGTTCTAAGAAAGCACCTACAACCTATAACCTAAAGTCTACAACCTAAAACCTACTGCGAAATAAGAGAAGAGACGAATAGACCTGAGAGGAAAGACTGTTCTAAGAAAGCACCTACATTCTACAACCTAACACCTAACACCGGCAACGGAAAACAGACAACGATATAAGATAAGAGACGAATAGATCTGAGAGGAAAGACTGTTCTAAGAAAGTACCTACAACCTAACACCTAACACCTAAAACCGACAACGGAAAACAGACAACGATATAAGATAAGAGACGAATAGACGTGAGAGGAAAGACTGTTCTAAGAAAACACCTAAAGCCTAAAACCTAAAACCAACTACCTCCAACCTACCACCTCAAAAGAGTAGCTTCGCTCAGCTCCTGAACTCCGTTCCTGCAAATGCAAATCCACTGTCTTCTGACGAAGACAGACGTATTTAAACAAAAAAATCGCTCAAGTAAACTTGAGAGTAGCTTCGCTCAGCTCCTGAACTCCGTTCCTGCAAATGCAAATCCACTGCCTTCTGACGAAGACAGACGTATTTAAACAAAAAAATCGCTCAAGTAAACTTGAGAGTAGCTTCGCTCTGCTCCTGAACTCCGTTCCTGCAAATGCATTTGCCTGTCTTTTGCAAAGCCAGACGTCTATAAATGAAAAAATCCATTCAAGTAAACTTGATGGATTTTTGTCATTTACAGCCGCAATGCAATTGCGCTTGGTGTGGAGTCGGGGAGAGTCGAACCTATCACAGAATCCCTTATTTTTCAAGGTTTAAAAGAGGTTGGATTTTTAAGGTAACCGATTTTACCACCCTTTTTACTATTCAAATTGTCATAAATCTTATGGTTTAAATATAAGTATTTATTATTTAAAAAGAAAGTACCAAGACTAAAAATTGAACAAGTAATTAAGGTGTTTGGTGAGGTACATCTTGATAAAAATTTATTTGAAGTTTTTCTAAATTTTAACCAAAAATCAAGTGAGTTACTTGTTCATATTTTATTCCAGCATACGAACAGAACTCACTTATTGTTAGGAACTCATTTTCGAGCTTATTGAGGTCTTTTTTAATCTTTTGCAACAATCTGGTACTTTGGCGATAACTCTTGCCAGTTATGCGCTGTATGTCCTTTGGATAGATGCAGACCCTTTGATTATTTGTTATCATGCTTTATCTATGCCTTTGATTAGGTCTTGACTTGTTTCTGACGTGCAGAATTTTACTGCAATTTACTTATATTTTTTCATACCTATTTTATGGTTTTTTATGTTTGTTTTGGACACTTGTGTTGAATTTGGACATCTGGTACATGCCTTGCTTTTTATTTGGTGAATTGCATTGTAAACTTTGCTTTTTCATTCAAAATGTGGTTGCAACCGATTGAAAGAATGTAAGAGTTTGAAGGGAATGTTTAACTAAATTTTGATGTTATGGCTAGACAAAAAGGCATAATTAAACTGAAGGGTACTATTGGAGATATTACTTTTTACAAAACGCAAGATGGCCATTTGGCTAGAGAGAAAGGCGGAATTGATGCCAGCAGAATTAAAACTGATCCTGCTTTTCAGAGAACGCGTGAGAATGGGTCGGAGTTTGGTAGAGCCGGGAAAGCGGGAAAGGTATTGAGGACGGCTTTGAGAGCCTTGCTTTTGAATTCAGCTGATGGCAGAATGGTGAGCCGTTTGACCCAACAAATGGTAAAAGTTATCCAAGCGGATATGGTGAGCGAAAGAGGTTTGAGAAATGTGATTGATGGGGAAGTTGACTTGTTAGTTGGCTTTGAATTTAATATTCGGGGCAAATTGGGAACAAGTTTGTACGCTCCTTTTGTAGCAACAATTGACAGAGCCTTAGGTGAAATTACCGTTGATTTGGCCTCGTTTGTGCCAGCAAATATGATTGCAGCTCCTAGTGGAACAACTCATTTTAAAATTATTTCGGCTGGTGCTGAAATTGATTTTGAAGCGGAAACGTTTGTTGAAACGCATGCTGAATCGGCTATTTTAACTTGGAATTCAACAGCTACTGCTGCTATTAACCAAGTTAATGCGGTAACCCCTGCCAGTACAAAACCATTGTTCTTGGCTTTAGGGATTGAGTTTTACCAAGCCGTAAATGGTGCGATGTATTCATTGAAAAATGGGGCATTTAATCCGCTTTCTATTGTGAAAGTTGATGGTGGAGTGTAAGAATAGTTGAAAGTAAAAAGACGAATTCCTTAAAGCGTATGAAACTAGTATTAACTAGAACTTATTTCCCTGACGGAACCAATGGTAAACTCGAATGCGAAAATAAATTGATTTGTTACACGATTGAATTGCCCTGGAAGATGAACGAAACGAAGGTTTCCTGTGTGCCGGAAGGGAAGTATTTTATTAGAAAGCGTTATAGTGCGAAGCATCAATGGCATTTGGAATTGATAGATGTTCCTAATAGAAAGTTTATTCTTTTTCATCCTGCCAATTTTGCTCAAAAGGAATTGCAAGGCTGTATTGCACCAGTTACTAAACTGTCAGGTCCTGGTTTGGGATTGTTGTCAAGAAAGGCTTTTATAAAGCTGAAAAACTTGATTTACAAAGCCTTGGAAAAAAATGAAAGTGTTGAAATTCGAATTCAATCTTATACTGTTTGATTATGAAAAAAATTATTAATAGAGCTAAAGCTCCCACGCCAAAGTTTTTTAAAGTGTTTCGAACTATTGGTTTGGCTTTAGCTACCGTTGGTGGAACTATACTAACAGCTCCAATTACCCTGCCTGCAATTGTACTAACTGTTGGTGGCTATGTTACCGTAGTTGGAGGTGTGTTGACAGCCATGAGTCAGCTTACTACAACTGATGACAACGAATAACTCTACATTGGTAGGAACTGCAGGAGGCACATTTTTGTGTATTGTGCCTAATTTGACTTCTGCTGATGTTATGAAAACGATGATCCTTGCCGCTTTAGGTGCAGTTGTCAGTTTTATGATTTCGATATTGCTTAAATGGATTTTTTGGAAGCGCAGAAAATAAGTTTAACTCTAGTTATGGTGATTTTTGGTTAAACAATAAGAAAGTCAGGTCGAGAGGCCTGGCTTTTTTTTACAAAGTATAGTGAAATTAAAATTTTAAGTATAAAAACATATCTATAATGTTAAATATAATTCACAAAAAAGACTATTTTTGTAAAATATATTTTGCTTTATGACTAAAAAGAAAATGATAATATTGCCTAAAACCATAAAAATTCTTGATGAAATGGGCGAGAATATTAAGCTCGCACGCTTAAGAAGAAAGTTTAGTTCAGAACAGGTTGCTGAACGTGCAAATATTAGTAGACCAACTTTGACCGCAATTGAAAACGGTAAACCAACCGTAAGTATTGGTTCCTATTTGCTTGTATTACAAGTATTGGGATTAGAAAAAGATTTTCTTTTCCTTGCTAAGGACGATCAATTAGGAAGAAAATTACAAGATGCTAGTATTAGTACAAATGAGAGAGCACCAAAACGAAAAGATAAAAATGGCTAACCAAAACAATAAAAGATATATACATGTATATGCTCATTGGTCAGGAATGGAAAATCCTTTACATATGGGTATATTACATTCTGATCGATTAAAAGGAAAAGAAGTATTCTCATTCGAGTATAAAGATGAATGGTTGAAAAATGGCCCGGCTCAGTTGCTAGACCCCAGATTGCAATTATATTCTGGATTACATTATTTAAACGAAGAACATGATAATTTTGGAATATTTCTAGATTCTTCACCAGATCGTTGGGGTAGAATTTTAATGCGTAGAAGAGAAGCCGCTATTGCTAGAAATGAAAATAGAGAGGAAAATAAATTATTTGAAACAGATTATTTACTCGGTGTGTATGATGGTCATAGAATGGGAGCACTAAGGTTTAAAATCGAAGAGGATGGTCCATTTTTAAATGACAATAAGCATATGGCCAGTCCTCCTTGGACTTCACTTAGAGAACTAGAGCAAATAAGTTTACGACTTGAGGATGATGATGTTATTGATGATCCAGAATATTTAAAATGGTTGAGCATGCTTATTGCTCCCGGAGCTTCTTTAGGTGGCGCAAGGCCTAAAGCTAGTATTGTTGATAATAATGGTAGCTTGTGGATAGCAAAATTTCCTAGCCGAAACGACCAAGGTGATATAGGGGGTTGGGAAATAGTAACTTATGAATTAGCTGTTTTAGCTGGAATTACTATGGCAGAATCTAAAGCACAAAAGTTTTCGTCGGATTATTATACTTTTCTCACTAAGAGATTTGATCGAGGGAATGATGGGCAACGGATACATTTTGCGTCTGCAATGACAATTCTTGGATATACAGATGGGCAAGACCATGTGGATGGGGCTAGTTACTTAGAACTTGTTGATTTTATTCAAAATAATGGAGCTAATGTAGAGCAGGATTTGGAGCAGCTTTGGAGAAGAATTGTATTTAGTATTTGTATTACAAATACAGATGACCATCTAAGAAATCATGGGTTTTTATTAAAAAATGATGGGTGGGTATTGTCTCCCGCATATGATATTAATCCAATTGAAAATGGTGCCGGTTTAAAACTAAACATATCTGACACAGATAATTCATTAGACTTAAATCTTGCATTGGAAGTATCAGAGTATTTTAGATTATCTGATAAAAGGGCATCTGAAATAATAGATGAAATATTGAATGTTGTTGCTGGTTGGAAGGAAATAGCTAAAAAATACGGAATATCAAGAGCTGAACAGGAACTGAAAGCTATTGCTTTTAAAACAACAAAATTATAAGTTATAAAGTGTTTTTAAAGATGCAAGTACAATATTATTTATTAACAAAGGCTATAAAATAAATCTGCGCATATAGGTTATTGACTTCCTGTTAACGTGATTTTTTTCCCTTCCCTCCAATAACTTTAGAGCTGCAATGTGTTGCAGATGTGCTTTATGTTCTTACATCAATATTGAAAAATTAGTTTACACAAAGCATAGAAACTATAATTGTACAGCTAGGGCAAAAAATTAGTTGCAATAATCTTTTATCAAGTCATATGCTCCAGACACGCCTGACTCACCTGCTTTACTGAAATCTAAACAAGCACTTTCTTTTTGATTTAGTTTAATTTTTGCTAAACCTCTATCTTTATATATAAAATTATATTCAGGATTTAATTCAATTGCTTTTGTAAAATCTGAAATTGCACTTTGATACTCTTTTAATAAAACTTTTAATTGGCCTCTAAAGTGATAATTACCTGAATCTTTAGGGTCAATTTCAATTGCTTTTGATAAGTCTAGTATTGCAGCACGATAATCATAAAGCCCTTTTTTTGCTTCTGCTCTCTTGTGATAACCGTTATCAGATTTTGGATTAAGTTCAATAATTTTTGTGTAATCTAAAATTGCACCTCTAAAGTTTTCTAGTTTCATTTTTTGATCTCCTCTCCCATATAATGCATTTTCATTATTAGGGTCAATCGCAAGAATTTTTGAATATATAAGAATCGTTTCTTGATAATCAATATTTACTTTCATCCAAGTTAAATATTCATAAGCCTTAATATTATTTGGATCTATTTCAATGATTCTATTCAAGTAGACTTCAGGTAGTTCTATATCGCTATTAAAATGAAAGTGAGCTTTTGAAGCCAATGAAAAATAAGCAGATATATTATTAGGTTCAATTTCAATAATTTTTTTGAGATCTTCAATTTCACCTTGATGATCTTTCAAGTAGCTTTTCGCTCTAGCTCTTTCACTATATGCAATAATGTTATTTGGGTCTAACTCAATTGCTTCTGTAAAATCTGAAATAGCGCCTTCGTAATCATGTAAATCAATTTTTTTTTGTCCGGTTTTTACAAAATCATTTTCTTTATGATTACAGCTGAGCGTAATAAGAATAAATAATAGTATAACTGTTTGCTTTATCATTTAAAATAAGTGTTTAATACTTAGTAAGAATTCAACGAATTTAGTGAATTATTATAAAAGCAACCGGAAACAAATTCGTGTCAAATAATTTAATTTTTTGGTTTTTTGAAAAGTTTAGTTCCAAATGAAAAAGCAGAAATCAAAGCAGGAATTATTAATCCTAACTGATAAAACAAATCCTTACCTTCTTTAAAACCCTCATCTATAATCGAAGAAAGCATAATGCCAAAGAAAAAAAGACTAGCTGAAAATAGAAAGAACAAAGTAGTGTTGTTAAATTTTATCATTTTTTAAATATAAATTTATTTACAACCACTACCAAATGTAGCACTTGCCCATACAAAACCAACACAAGTAAGAACCGTTGCAGACCCAAAGCTACCTACTTCAATTGTGAATAAAGCAGCATACGATAAAGCAAGTCCAATTGCACTTCCAACACATCTATTTGTGTTTTGTATTGATTGATTATAATTGTATACTTCTGGATTAACTTTATTTAAGATAATTAAACTAGTAAATAAATTATCATATTTAGCATAATTTTCTTTTGATAGATTGAGACCGTCAATTTCTGACTTAAAATTATTTAAGACATCTAAAAAGATTTCAGTACTCTCTGAATTTGTAATTTTAGAAATAAAATTATCAATTATTATTATTTCTTGAGATGAAAAAATTCCTGATTCTTTAGCAAAGTTAATGTTTTTTTGAAGTGAATTAGACATTATAACTTTTGCTGAGTTTTGGTCATTAAAACCACGATAATTAATATGCCAATTATTAATATTAATCCAAGACATATAAGAATTAAAATTATTTTCGTTGTTTGGCTCGTTTGTGATACTTATTATTTTAAGTTGTTGCATTTTTTCAATATCAAAAGATGTAATTTCTCTTTTTATAATTGAACTATTAAAACTATCTGTCTGCGAGCATGATGTAAATAATATAGCAGCTGAAAAAACTAATGAAAAATATGGTTTTCTGATTGTTTTTATAATATTCATAATGAGGATTATTGTATTGTTAGATTTATATTGATAATTTAAGTTTAATTATTTTTTTTGTTTTTTGGGTTCAGATTGAACTTATGTGATTTTATATTTTTTTAAATATTATTTCTGAGAGTTTTATAATAATAAATTAATACTTAAGAATAAATGATTACTAAATTCTTAATCATATTTTTTATTAACTGGATGAGAAAAAAAGCATAGATTACATCTTTTTATTATGATTTAAATAAATTCAATTTTTGTTAAATGATTGCTATTCACCGTTTATTAATACATCTCCTGATTTGTCAAATGTTTTTTCTATTTCTGTCATTTCGGACAATACATCATTTGTAGAATAAGTTATCATTTCTTTTTGTTGTCTATCTAAAATTAAAAGACCAATTCCTGCTATTAATGAAACTGAAAAAATAACCCAAGATGTAGGTATTACCCAAACGTCTAATTTCTCAGCTGTACCGAAACCAATTATTGAAAAAATTGCAGATGCAAAAACACCGAATGATATTGATGAAAGTATTTGAAATAAATTCTTATCAGGAATAATACCATTTATTTGCCTTTTTAATCTTGACCAATCAGTTTCTTTAATTGGATAAACCCCTTCTTTTTTTGCTTTATAGAGAACATACTCTTGGCTAAATTTAAAATTACTCATTACCGCCTCCTTCCTTTTTTTCGCCGTCTGGACTTTTAGGATCAACCAATCCAAGTTGAATAGCATTCATCATTTTGGTATTTCCACAAGAATTGCAAGAGATTGTTATAAGTGGTTTAATTGCACCACTACCTAAAACTGTTCGTCCACCGTGAAACTCTCTTAATTCAAAAAGAGTATCATCAATCATCCAATTTGTCTGGTTACAAACCTCACAAAATTTGATTTTCCAAACTTGATTAAGTTTAGTTACAAGTGTCTCTTGTTCCTCTTTATTTAGTTTCATTTATTACTTTATTTGAGTTTTACTTAACTGTATAATTTGAGATCTTTATTATACTTAATTAATCCATTTTTTTATTTTTTGTAAAATAAGTTTTAAAAACCTAGATTATTTTACGGTTTTTTTGAATATTTTTTACGGTTTTCATTCAATTTGAAACTATATTTTCTGCTTTATGTATCGTATTAAAATTTCTCTTCGCATTTCGTTAATTAAATTGATGTTTTCATGAAATTGCTTTTCTTTTCCCTCCAATAACTTTAGAGCTGCAATGTGTTGCAGATGTGCTTCATGTTCTTCCATTAGTAGTTTCGATTGTGGAAAGAATTCCTTTTTAAAATCTGAAAGGCGTAAAAACAAAATCACAGAACCTATTAAATGTTTAGTCCAAAATTTAGTTTTCCATAGACTGTAAGCAATCCAGTAGTGATTCTCGCAAACTTCTATGTTCTCAAACAGTACAACAAAGCTGTTTGTGTAAGGTTCATATTGAGGCTTCCCACTGTTTATTCCTTTATTTAAAATGTAAAAGCAAGGTTTGTTGTAAATGGTTCCTGTCTTGTGGGTTTTAACGATAAAATTCATCATGGCTTTGGATTTAAAAGATTAGTTTTTCTTCTATTTCCAGTTGGTTTCTGATGAATGCCGACATGGCTGGCTGCGTTTTCTCACGAACTAAATTTGTTATTTTGTACCCGTGAATTCCGCTTTGCTTTACTATGACTTTTAAATTATTTTTCGCTTAATGTTATTTAAATTAGAAGCGATAAATATTCATTTCAAAAGAAAAAAAAGAAAAAAAGAAAGCCATTGCTTCAAGTGGAGGGTTTTAAAAAAGCAAGTTTTTCGGATAAAATACTATCGCTATAGGGGAATGGAGATTTTATCTGAAACCGAAGGCTTGAACTTGCTTTTTTGAATACCCGGAACTTTACTTTGCTCTCTTTTTTTATTTTTTGTTTTTGAATTAATTCCTTTTTTGTAATTGTTCAAATAATGAAGATCTTCTTAATAAACAATACAATGAATTAACTTTCCTAGTGCAGTGGCAGTAGCTCCGGGCAAGTGTATCAATTTTATTTGCGCATTGTGAGGTTACTGATTGCTTTTAAAAATAGCGGATGCACAAATGCTTGATATTCCAGAAGATTTTAATTCGAATTGAAAACTACTGAGTATTGGTAAAGGCATCGGCTATTGTGAAAGCAATAACTGCTATTTGTTCTGGCAAATAAAAATGATACTCTTGCTGGCTTTTTTTGGTTTTGTGGGTGCCTGATAGTTTTTATGGATTGAGAAGAAAATCTAGTGGTTTTTGAGACGATGGGGCACTTACAAAAGCAATGCAAATACTTCCCAATTTATAAAATTAGATGCTAAAGACAGCTAATGTAAACGATCTTAAAAGCATGAATGACCGTAAAGTTTTCTATGGTATGCAGCAGGTTGTTGAAGACAGTGGTGAAGGACGGTTTTTTTCTATGCAGGCTGGAGCGAGGAAGCAAAGAAAAAAGTTGTCCTGGAACCACTGGCAAGCGCGTGGGGTATTGCGGCTTTTTTACATAATGTTATTATAGTGCATCTGATTATTTTGTTAAAAATAGAGAGTTTCTTTATGCACTATAATGCCACATTATGTAACTAAGCTTGGGAAAAAAAATTAGTGGCGCAAGTTGCGAAGCGTACGTGTTTTTGTTTTGGCTTTGGGCAAGCTCTTTGCCAAATGGCTACTTCTAGAGTCACTTATACAACAAAAAGTTCTTAGCCAACAGGCAGAGTGCTTGAAGTAGGTTGTGGCAAAAACTGTGACAGTGATTTTTTTAGGGGCGGGGGGAAGGAGGGGCAATAGAAACTAAAAACTTCAATTTATCAATAAACAAAAAAATACGTTACGTAATTTAAAAATGAAATTAGCGAAATGAAGCAAACAAAGAATTGATGCTAGGAATACTTGGACTAGGAGCGATTTTTGTGCAGGTGAATGAGATATTGAGTTTTTCTACTTTATTTAAAATAAATTACCAGTAAGCTGTTCTATTGAGAGGCACTAAAGGCACATTAATTTAAAACTACTTTTCAATATTAAATGCCTTAGGATCTATTACAGGTAAAAAGGCATTGTGTAAATAAGTTCCTTTAAAAGTAGAAAACATTATGCCACGAATTGTAGAAATTGAAATTGAGTTCATTGCAATAATGATATCTGAAGGTAATTTCACTTCTTTTTCAACAATATAATTAGCTAAATTTTCAAATTCAAAAATTAAACTTGATGAAATTTTACCTAAAATTATGTTACTTTCTTCTGTAAATATTTCAACATTTGGTTTTATAGCAATCCAATTTTCATCGATGTTTACTAAATGCTCTATGTTAATATTGAATTTGAAAATTGTATTAGTACTTATTGTGTAATCGATACCTATTATACTTGATTCCAAAAATTCTATATTCTTTAACCTAAAGCTAATATTTTTTTCTTGTTCCATAATTAAATTGTAGAAAGTGAATATGTATTTACAGAAACAGTTTTTTTGAAATTAAATATTCTAGATAAATTAAAATTATAGTTTGAGCTATTTGTACTTTCGGCTACTATATGTATGTTTTTAATTTCCATCTTTTGATTTATCTCAGAATTTACTAAATTGACATCTAGTTCTTTTTGTAAAAGAATTAGTGTATCGTGTGTGAAATTGTGAGTACCACTTAACCATTTGCTTATTTCGGAATTGTTTTTCTTGATTTTTTTTGCAAATTCAGTTTTTCCATACCCTTTAGCTTTAATAGCATCAGCAATTTTAATAGCAAGACGCATTTTGCTTTCTGTTTTCTCCAGTTCTTCTTGAGAAATGTTTTCGATAAGTTCTGAAAGTATAGGGCTTTTGTATGTTCTCGGTGTGTTATTCATCATCATTAAAATTAAAGTTAATATCTCCTTCAAAATCTAAATAATCTGTTGTAAATTTTAATTCTTTATCTAACATTCTTTGTTTGATTTCTTTAGAAAGTTGCTTAAGAAAATCATTTTCTTCATTGAGTTTTTCATCCTCTTGTAAAGCTCTTATCGTTTTTGGTTTATAGCCACCACCTCCAATTAAAACAATACTTGTACCATATCTTATGCAATACAGTCGTAAATTTGAATTTGGGTTATCATATAATGCACATACTCCATCACCTGGGTTACCTTCATTTATTTTAAAGAAATTTTCGCGCGCACCAATTTTACCAATATTGATAAGTCTTTTATTAATATCCGTTATTTCAGATAAAAATCTTACTTTATTTTCAATAATAAATCTGTCGTATAAAGTCATTTTCTCTTCCTCAATATAAATTGAATATACTGAAGCTTCATTACCACTAAACTCTTCTAATTTTACTATCTCGCAATTCATTTGTTTAAAAAGGTGTACAAA
>VEQT01000032.1 GCA_018883065.1 Flavobacterium sp. | reverse complement strand
TGTCAATTCAATATGTCTAGGAACGTATTCTTCTTTTATTTCTCGCTTTCATTCTCAAAGCGGGTGCAAAAGTAAGCATTCTTTTTACTTACACAAGTCTTAATCAAACTATTTTTAAAATTATTTTATTAAACTTCGTAACAAGTAAATTCAAAGAACAACTTCCAATTCTGCGGGGTGCAAATGTAAAACCTTTTTACCTATTACAAAACAAAAAAATAAACCTTTTTTTTACCCTTTTCTTCTTATCTAAAAGTCAAGTGGTTAGAACAAAGAAGTCGTAGATAAAAGAGTATACCGGGTACAATGAAATCGAGGTGGAGGACGAGAATCGAGAACAAAATATAAAGAACACACCTATTGTATGTATTTCATCAATGCTTATATTTGCGCTTCCAAAAATAAAAACAATGATACAAGTTACTTTGCCCGATGGGTCAATCAAAGCGGTAGCGGCCAACAGCACGCCAATGGATGTAGCCAAAAGCATCAGTGAAGGATTAGCCAGAAACGTACTTTCAGCTAGCTACAATGGTGAAACGATAGAAACAGCCACGCCCTTAACCACCGACGGATCATTAGTTTTATATACGTGGAATGATGTAAACGGAAAAAAAGCTTTTTGGCATTCAACTTCACACGTAATGGCGCAAGCCCTGCAAGAATTATATAGCGGAATCAAATTGACCATAGGCCCTGCTATCGAAACGGGCTTTTACTATGATGTTGATTTTGGTGATCACAAAGTGACCGATGCCGACTTCAAAAAAATTGAAGATCGTGTATTAGAAATCGCGAGAGAGAAACACGAATTTACGATGCGATCAGCCACTAAAGCCGAAGCATTGGCCTATTACGCCAAAGAAAACAATCCATACAAAACTGAATTAATCAGTAATCTTGAAGACGGAACCATTACGTTTTGTGACCACGCGACTTTTACCGACTTGTGTCGCGGCGGACACATACCCAATACAGGCTTTATCAAAGCAATGAAAATTATGAGCGTTGCTGGTGCCTATTGGCGAGGTGATGAAAAAAACAAACAACTCACTCGGGTATACGGCGTTTCATTTCCGAAACAAAAAGACTTAACAGACTACTTGGAATTATTGGAAGAGGCCAAACGTCGTGATCACCGAAAATTAGGTAAAGAATTGGAGCTGTTTGCTTTTTCGCAAAAAGTTGGTCAAGGCTTACCCTTGTGGTTACCAAAAGGTGCTGCCTTGCGCGATCGCTTAGAGCAATTTTTGAAAAAAGCACAGAAAAAAGCAGGCTACGAACAAGTTGTCACGCCGCATATAGGACAAAAAGAATTATATGTCACTTCTGGACATTATGCTAAGTATGGTGCCGATAGTTTCCAACCCATAAACACGCCGGCTGAGGGTGAAGAATTCTTGTTAAAACCCATGAACTGCCCGCACCACTGCGAGATTTATAACACCAAACCATGGTCTTATAAAGATTTACCGAAACGCTATGCCGAATTTGGCACTGTATACCGTTACGAACAAAGTGGTGAATTGCATGGATTGACGCGTGTTAGGGGATTCACTCAAGATGACGCACACATTTTTTGCACGCCCGAGCAATTGGACGAAGAATTCAAAAAAGTGATTGATTTGGTACTTTATGTTTTCAGTTCATTGGGCTTTGAAAACTTTACTGCTCAAATTTCGTTACGCGACCAAGAAAACAGAGATAAATACATTGGCTCGGATGAAAACTGGGAAAAAGCAGAAAATGCGATTATCAATGCAGCCAAAGATAAAGGGTTGAATACGGTAGTAGAATATGGCGAAGCGGCCTTCTATGGACCTAAGCTTGATTTTATGGTGAAAGATGCCTTGGGCAGACAGTGGCAATTGGGTACCATTCAAGTAGATTACAATCTACCCGAGCGTTTTGAGTTGACTTATAAAGGCAATGACGACAAACTGCACAGACCAGTCATGATTCACCGCGCGCCATTTGGTTCGATGGAACGATTTATTGCCATTTTATTGGAGCACACTGCTGGAAATTTCCCGCTTTGGTTAATGCCTGAACAAGCTATAATCCTGTCTTTGAGTGAGAAATATGAAAATTATGCGAAAAAAGTTTTGAATCTGTTAGAAAATAACGAAATTCGCGCCCTAATTGACAACCGAAACGAAACAATTGGTAAGAAAATTAGGGATGCAGAGATGCAAAAAATGCCGTTCATGTTGATTGTTGGAGAAGAAGAAGAGAAAAACGGAACCATTGCTGTTCGCCGTCACGGACAAGAAGGAAGAGGCAATAACACCATGACCATTGATCAATTTGCCTTGCTCGTTCAAGAAGAAATCGACAAAACATTAAAAGTATTTAACGTTTAACTGCTTGTTTATCAAGCCTAATACACTAAAGTCATAGCAATACGTAGCAACAAGGGATATCAGCCCAGAGTAGAAAAAAAAGACGCGCACCGAATCAACAATTTAATTCGTGTGCCCGAGGTTAGACTTGTGGGTGAGAACATTGAGCCTGGAGTTTTTAAAATAACCGAAGCGCTGAGACTTGCCGACGAATTTGAATTGGACTTGGTTGAAATTTCTCCCAACGCCGACCCGCCAGTATGCAAAATCATGGATTATAAGAAATTCGTGTATGAGCAAAAAAAGCGCGAGAAAGCTTTGAAAGCAAAATCGACACAGGTGGTCATCAAAGAAATTCGTTTCGGACCGCAAACAGATGAGCACGATTATGAGTTTAAACGCAAAAACGCAGAGAAATTCCTAAAAGAGGGTGCAAAATTAAAAGCATTTGTATTTTTTAAAGGACGTTCAATCATCTACAAAGACCAAGGACAAATTTTATTATTGCGTTTGGCAACCGATTTAGAAGAACATGGTAAAGTAGAAGCGATGCCTGTATTAGAAGGAAAGCGAATGATTATGTTCATTGCGCCGAAGAAGAAAAAGTAGAGTAAAGCGTTAAGAAAATGTCTAATGGACATTTTAAACAAATAAACCAGGAGGCTCGCGGTAACTTTAACCGCTAAGTACCTAGCCCCGATAGAAGCAACTATCCTCGTAGAGATAGTGCGGATAGCGGGATTAGCTCCAAAAAAAAAAAAAAAATAGAGCCAAGAGTCCCGTACTTAAAGCCAAAAGATAGTAAGTAAGAATAAATCAAAAACTAGGAAAAAATGCCTAAAATGAAAACCAAATCTAGTGCCAAGAAACGTTTTAAAGTTACTGGTTCTGGAAAGATTAAAAGAAAACACGCTTTTAAAAGTCACATCTTGACTAAAAAGTCTAAAAAACGCAAGTTAGCGTTGACACATTCAGCCTTGGTACACAGTACCGATATGAAAAGTGTAAAACAACAATTACGAATCATCTAGTTGTTCGTTAGGTTAAAAAACAATTTAATAACCTTGGAGTACGGCCTACAAAGTTCCTTTGATTCAATTCAGGACGCCTGCTACAAAAAAACAAAAAAATTATGCCAAGATCAGTAAATTCAGTTGCTAAAAGAGCAAGAAGAAAAAAGATAATGAAGCAAGCCAAAGGGTTCTTTGGTCGTCGTAAAAACGTTTGGACAGTGGCTAAAAATGCCGTGGAAAAAGCAATGGTTTATGCTTACCGCGACAGAAAGCAAAACAAAAGAAACTTCCGCGCTTTATGGATCCAACGTATTAACGCTGGAGCTCGTTTAGAAGGAATGAGTTATTCTCAATTTATGGGTAAAGTAAAAGCACACAACATCGAATTGAACCGTAAAGTTCTTGCCGATTTAGCAATGAACCACCCAGAAGCTTTCAAAGCTGTACTTAATAAAGTAAAATAAACGTTTTATCAACTCGATTTTTACTCACTTACTATAGAAACCCAGTCGAAAGATTGGGTTTTTTATTTTACCCAAAACACCAAATACCTACTCGGTTTTAGTATTTTTATACCCACTAAATTATTTCTTATGAAAACAACATTTTATACACTCATTGCCTTGGTTTTTGTCACAACGATTGGCCATGCACAATTGAAACAAATTAGCTTAGACGAGAGCGTGCTACAGCAAAACCGTGCTTTTCGCGCCGATAAACTCACTGGTTTTCAGTGGATTCCCAACAGCAATTCCTATGTGTACTACACCGATTCCTGGACCAAAATGATGCAGGCCTCGACTAGCAATTCCAAAGCAATCGAATATATTACTTTGGCTGATTTGAATGCGGCATTATCTACCAACCTGAAAAACTTTTTTGGGGTAAGTTGGATCGATGGGATGCAATTGTTGGTTTCTGCAGATGGCGCTTACTACACCTACTCTACTGCAACTAAAACCGGAAAATTGTTGGCTAAAACCAGCGAAAACAGCGAAAACCAAACTTGGGATTCAACTAAAAAACTGTTGGCTTATACCGAAAAAAATAATTTATTTGTCCTAACCGCCGATCAAAAAACGATCACCATAACCAACGAAAGCAACTCAGCTATCGTATCGGGACAGTTTATTGCTCGTAACGAATTTGGGATAGAGAACGGTATATTTTGGTCACCAAAATCAAATTATTTGGCTTTTTACCAAAAAGACCAAAGCGACGTAGCCGATTATCCCCTCTTAGACATCACCACAACGCCTGGTACGTTAGAATCAATTAAGTATCCGATGATTGGGCAAAAGAGCGAAAAACCACGCTTGGGCATTTACAATTTTAACACGCAACAAACTGTTTTCATCAGTCCAAAAGGCCAAGCCGACGATTACTTAACCAATGTTTCGTGGACTCCTGATGAAAAATATGTGTTGATTGCCGAACTGAATCGCGGGCAAAACGACATGTCCTTGAACCTTTATGATGCGACTACTGGAGCGTATGTGCGAACTATCCTTCGCGAACAAAACAGCAAATGGGTTGAGCCCGAACATCCGGCTTATTTTCCTTCGGCCAATTCCAACAATTTTGTTTGGTTTAGCGAGCAAAGTGGATTCCAAAACTTGTACTACTACTCAATTGAAGGAAAATTGATTAAACAACTCACGCAAAATGCATTTCCAGCTCGTGAAATTTTGGGCAACAGCCCCGATGGAAACGAAATTTATTTTTCAGCCACAGGAGAAAACCCGCTCAATATGTTAGCCTATAAAGTGACCCTAAAAGGCAAACAAACTGTACTGACCAAAGATGCCGGTGTGCATACAGTTTCTATTTCGACTGACGGAAAATGGATTTTTGACGAATACAGTAACCACAATACGCCTTCAAAATCCTGCTTGATTGATGCGAAAGGAAATAGCAAATTACTCTTGGAAAGCGCCAATAAATATAATGGCTACCAATTGGGATCAGCCGAAATAAAAACCATCAAATCGGGCGATGGCACCACTGATTTATATACGCGTTTGATTAAGCCCAGCAATTTTGATCCTTCCAAAAAATACCCCGTTTTAGTCTATGTATATGGCGGACCGCATGCGCAGATGATCACCAATTCGTTTTTGGACGGCGCCAATTTGTGGATGTACTGGATGGCCGAACAAGGCTATTTGGTGTTCACACTTGACAACCGAGGGTCAGACAACCGGGGATTTGCGTTCGAAAGTGTAATTCACCGCAACTTAGGTGTGAACGAGATGGACGACCAATTAAAGGGAGTTGAGTACTTGAAATCGTTACCCTATGTTGATGCCAATCGCCTGGCCGTGCACGGCTGGAGCTACGGAGGATTCATGACGACGTCGTTGATGTTGCGCAAACCCGATGTATTTAAAGTAGGTGTTGCCGGCGGACCAGTTACCGATTGGAATTATTACGAAGTGATGTATGGCGAACGCTACATGGACACACCTACCGAAAACAAAGAAGGGTTTGACCAAGCCAGCACATTGAATTACGTGAAAAATCTAAAGGGCAAATTATTACTAATTCACGGTACCTCTGATGACGTAGTGGTGATGCAAAACAATTTCTCCTTAATCAAGAAATTTATTGAAGCCCAAAAACAGGTTGACTTTTTCCCCTACCCCATGCACAAACACAATGTACAGGGTAAAGACAGAGTACACCTCATGAAAAAGGTTTTGGATTACGTGATTGAGAACAACAAGTAGTTAAAAAAATAGCAAATAAAAAAACGCAGCTTTAAGGCTGCGTTTTTTTTGTATTATACTGTTCGGCGTTTGCGACTACAGACAAAGCCTAGCCCAATTGCGCCCAGGAGTAAAATAGGTAGGTAATCGTTTATAGGCGCCACACCAGGATCTCCTCCCGGTGCGTCGGGGTTATCATTTGAAGCGGCGTTTTCTATATAGCCACCCATAAGTTGCTGATCGTCTTCGCTATAATCCTTGTAGGCATAACTGCTGCTGTTGATACACATGATAAAAAGTACAAGTACTACTCTATTTAAAACTGTTTTCATGACTCGCTTAGTTTTTGATGATTAATTTACCTTGGCACACAACACTATTCTCTTTGATGATACGCAAAGCATACCAAGAATTGGGCAAGCCCACAGTGGAAATAGAAACTTGGGAGCCATTTCTGTTTTCAATTTGATCTTGACGAACTACTTGGCCGAGTACATTAATGAGTTGGTAGCTACAATCTTCAAAGTTTCCACTTGGCAATGAAACGGTTACTTTACCACCCGTGGCCGGATTTGGATAAATGCTCAACTCGCCTTGTGTTGGGTTTGTTACTGCCAAAGCCGTGTTGGTAAATACAATTCTAAAGCGAGTTCCGCTACTAGCCGACACGGTTGGATCTACATCAAACTCATACTCTTGCACGCTGCCATCCAAATTAAGTTGTTGACTGGTACCGGTGAATAAATCCTGTAACCAAGCCTCTACACCCATCATGGTAAATTCTTCGGTGTTGAGTCTGAGTTTGTAATGCGCTTGTTGCGTGTTCCAGATTTTGACATTCAATTGATCAGTGGCATTTACCAATGGATAATGTTCGATTGACAAATTGGTCGTACCACGAACTAAGGCCATATTTTCGGATGAATTCACCATTTTGGTTCCATCGGCGGGATCAACTGCAGCATTGGCGGCTTCATAAAAAGCTGCTATAGCACCATCTAATGGCATCCACTCGGTACCAACTTGTTTGGCAAAACTCAATCGAAATACCGAAGCAGCAATACTGTTGTTGTTTCTAAACGTATTTGAAATGGAGCTAGATTTCATGGATTCTGTGAGCGTTAAGCTATCTGTACCTGATACAGCACGCACAAAGAAAGCTTGTCCACTTTGGATGGCTGCCGATGAAGACGTATAACTACCTGAATTATCAGAAAAAGTTCCACTATTGATGCTTGCATCGTAGTTTACGTATGCACCATTGGTACTGATAGCCGGATCCCACATCCAAATATTAGTATACAAGTTGTCTTGGGTATTGCCTGCCATAATTGCGGCTGGACTTAAAGGGCTGGCAAATGGATTCCCCACCAAAGTATGGCGTGCGCTAGTAACCGCAAAACTTACAGGCCCCGTAATTAACTGACCTGTCGCTTTGAGCGTAGTGGCTGCTGATTGGCCATTTCCAATATTCCCGCTACCATATCCACCCGTTACAAAAACCATATAGGCATTATTAGCGTCAGTGGTAAACAAATTACTGTTTTGTGTATTGGTTACATCTGCCCAACCCGAAGTGGTATATTGTCTAATATTATAGGCAGGCCCTGTTGCCATACCCGTTCCGCTTGGACCCCATAATTCAACACCTGTATTAAAAGGAGAAACTGGTGTAACTCCTGCATTTTGCCAAGTAGCAAAAATTGAGTTGTTAGCACTTCCTTTGAGTGGCGAAGTCAAGGCGCGCCAAGCGCGTTTAGAACGAACATAACGTTCTACCGTTACATTTGTAGCATTAGATAAAGTACCTGTAACTTGACCGATGGCTGCATCGCCAGTTCCATCTGATTTAAGCGTTACAGATTTTCCACCAAAATCGGCAGTGCCTGCAATGGTAAGGATTGCGTTGGGGTTGATGGTTAAAGAAGCGGTGCCGTTTAGCGTAAGGCTACTGCCCGAAGCTACCGTATGGCTAACGTCTAGAACTGGGTTTCCATTTGAAATCACAACATTGGTTGATGCGGTAGGGATTCCGCCGCACCAGTTTACCGCATTATTCCAAGAGCCATTGCCTCCTAGCCAAGTACCACTATTAATTAATGAAACTGTAGCAGCTGCTCGAGTAACACTCTCACAACCATCTACCGTTTGTGAAGCATAATAGGTTCCAGTAGTTAGCGATGAACTACTTGCAAGTAAATTTCCATTTGACGCTGCATCGTACCATTGAATTGCTGTTCCTATTGCCACTAAACTAGATACTGTTGGAGAATTTGCCGAACAGAAACTTTGAGCAGAAGCAGAAGGAGCAGATGGATTTGTGATTATTGTTGCAACTACACTGGTTCTAGTACTCTCACAACCATCTACCGTTTGTGAAGCATAATAGGTTCCAGCAGTTAGCGATGAACTACTTGCAAGTAAATTTCCATTTGACGCTGTATCGTACCATTGAATTGCTGTTCCTGTTGCCACTAAACTAGCTACTGTTGGAGAATTTGCCGAACAGAAACTTTGAGCAGAAGCAGAAGGAGCAGATGGATTTGTATTAACTGTTACCGTCCATGTACCCGTGGATACTGTTGGCGTTGTATTACATGTGCCATCATTCGCATAACGACGATAGCTCGTAGTAGTAGTCAATCCTGCAGGTGGCGTGTAGGTTTCTGAAGTTGCTCCGCTGATTGCTGCAGTATAGCTGTCCGCAGAAGATCTCCATGAGTAAGTGATACTATTATTGCCTCCGCTTGCAGCTGTGGTACTGCCAATTTCTGATGGCGTACCACCGTAACAGATCGTCTGACCTGTAGTGGCAATTGCGCCGGCAGTAAACTCAGGGCGCACCGTTACCGTCAACACATTACTTTCTGCAGCTCCAGTCCAGTCAGATTTACAATTAACACGAGCCAGACGTTTATAATATGTTGTCGTAGTCAAACCCGAAGGGATATTGTATGTGGCACCGGTTTCCCCTGAAATATCAGAAAACCCTGAAGACGAACTTGTGGTGGATGATTGCCATTTGTACTCCAGCGTTCCCACATTAACTGATGCAGCTGCTGAACTAGTGAAGGCTGTAGGATCACCGCCACTACAGATCGTTTCACCACCGGCAACCGTTCCTCCGGAAGTCGGATTTGTACAAAGTGTTCCAATGGCATAGAACCCTACCGTTTGTCCGGCAGGAGATGTAATAGCACCACTGCTTACCGTAGAAGAACCCACAGAAGCATAAGTGCCAGCCTGGTTGGTAGTTGCTTTAGCTATAGTAGAGGTACCATTAACCAAACTATCTTCTGTAATATTTAAAGTAGCTGATGTGAATGTTCCACTAACTGTTGCTACATTCCAGTTACGAGCACTTAATAAACCACTAATCGTCGCTCCTCCATCTGTGGTAGTGGCGCCAGTTTCCGCCATCGTTACTCTTACCACCGGCGTTCCGGTTGCTACAACGGATTGCAGCGATATAGGACGATAGTTGGTTGAACTTCCGATTGGATAAGTAAAGCTGGAGCCATTGGCCAATGTACGATCCAAAGGACCTTCAATATAACTGGAAGAGCTACCACCTGAAATAGAAGCGGCAGAAGTAAGGGTTAATGTATTAGTTGATGATGTAATGATATCACCGCTGGTTAATGTTAAGGTGCCTGCCACGGTTGTCGCAGAACCTAAGGTGATACCACCAGCACCGTTCATAGTGAGGTTGTTTACATTACCGCTGAATAATGAAGCAGGCAAGGTAAATCCTGTTCCATTGGTAAACGCAACGGTTGCGCTTCCATTACTAGCATCAATAGCACCGCTGGTGCGGGAGATGGATGAACCTGAATAAGTCAATGTATTTGCACCTACTGTCAGCGTACCATTTGTTAATGTCAATGTGTCTCCTACGGTCAGTGCACTACCCAACGTAACAGTACCCGTAGAGGTACGGTTGATGGTTAAGTTTTGTAATGCATTGGTAGTACCTGGTGTAGTTTGATCAAAATTAATAGTACCTAAAGCACCAGTCCCTAGAATAGAAATATTTGATGACGCACTCCCTTTAATAGACCCTGAACCTGTTACAGTAGACGCTAATCCTGATTTTCCTAAAGTCAAGGTAAATCCATTTAAGTCTAGAATATCAGTCGAATTTGTCAAAGTTATTGCATTGCCTGTATTCGGAGCTTCTACTAATAAATTAGTAAGCATACGAATAGAACCAGAAGGTTTAGTAGAAACAATATAATCTATGTTAAATACACCAGATCCATTTACATCCTGAACTCCCGAACCAGTAAAAAATACTGCTCTGTTGTTTGAATTAAAAGTAGCATTATCTAAAAGACTACTTGTTAATTCAAGATCTCCTCCAACATTAGAAGACAAGGTTGTTGTAGCTCCTGTATTATTGGTAAAGTTGGCACATTTTAAACGCTCAGTTGAAGTAGATAATGTTACAGTTCCATTATTAACCACATTTCCTAGAACTGTTAATCCTATAACGGTAGGATTTGCAATAGTCATACCCTCAAGAGACAAGGTACTACCAGAATCAACGGTAAGTGTTCCTGCCATTTGACGCGCGACATTGGCTCCGTTATTAACATTTAATGTAGTGTTGTTGGATACCTGCACATTGTTCGGATACCCTGCGCCTGTAATTGCACTCCATTCAAGCCCTCTTCCAAAAGAACCTGTAGTATTATAGAGAAGCAGTGAAGAAGCTCCATAAGTAGGTGCAACTCCATTAGTGCTCTGAACATAA
Organism: Flavobacterium sp.; assembly: GCA_018883065.1. Taxonomy (GTDB): domain Bacteria; phylum Bacteroidota; class Bacteroidia; order Flavobacteriales; family Flavobacteriaceae; genus Flavobacterium. The sequence continues at coordinate 21,818 of VEQT01000032.1, read as the reverse complement.
CCGTTAGAATTAATTTGAAGGGTACCATTGACAGTGAAAGTGCCACCTTTTACCAGAATACCCCTTTGAAGAATCAAAGTACCCGTAACAGTAACATTCCGAAACTTTTTCTCATCATCATTCTGCCCTGCACCTGTTGCGTCACCGGTAAATGTTGTAGTAGATCCACTGGCGATGGTTAATGTCAAGTCATTATTAGAACCATTATCTGTACCATAAATTGTACCTCCAGCAGATGTACTAACTGTAATGGTTTGTGTTGTGCCATTCATTGTCAATATACGAGTTACACCACCAGTTCCTTGTAACGAACCGTTCGTGACAGTTAGATTACCTGCTAAACTTCTGTCTCCATTCAACTGAACCCAAGTGTTGTTTGTAATGTTAAGATTAGTAGGCCCATTGGATGATGGCCATTCCAGTGCTTGGGTGATTTTTGAACTGGAGCCACCACCTTGGTTATAATTTAAAGTTGAAGATGAACCAAAAGCAGGACTCGTGGTAACTATAGATGATCCGTTATTCATTTGCAGCGTGCCATTCATTGTTAGTGTTCCGCTATTCGTATATGCAGCAGCAAGAATCAAGGTTCCGTTGTTCGTAATCGTACCGCTATTAGTTGAGGCTGTATTTACGGTTATAGATGTGGAAGCTGTAATGGTAAGCGTAACCGAAGAATTGACCGTAAGTCTACCTACATCCACATTTCCTGAGGTACTTGTAACATTATGTGCAATAGTAACATTGTTTGATGCGGATGATGGAGGCACATTCCCTCCCAGCCAAGTGCCTCCGGTATTCCAACCACCGTCGGCAGTAGTTCTAAAACCAGAATTTGTATATGATTCAGTACTGGTGACTCCGCCGCTGGCATTTTCAACATAAATTGTTCCTCCGGCATTAATCGCGGTAAAAGTCAATGTAGTAGCCGATTGACTTGCGATGGAAACTGAGGTACCTCCCGAACCGCCTACTTTAACAACGGTAACAGAACCAAGGTTCGTACCATTAATCGTTATCGTATTTCCAACAAAACCTGAAGTTCCTGATCCAGGGCTTGATGCAACGACCCCACCTGAAGCAGTAATGGTTGGAGGACCGGTTAAATAAGTAGCAACGCCGCTTGAGTAGTTGAATGCAATATCACGCATGAAAACAGCATAGGTCACGTCTGCATTGTTTGCATCCGTAAATCCTCCGCTGGCACCGGTAGATGTTCCGTTACTCACTACCGTCCAAGTGTTGGTACCATCGCTGATGGTGATAAGACCTGTAGTACCATAAAAGGCCTGATTACGTATGGCTGAATTTAAAGCCGTGAGTGAGCCTGTAACATTTCCTGTGCATCTTAAAATCAAAGTTCCATCAATACCTACGCCCGCATCCGTACCATCCGTCCAAGCAAGTACATTGTTGGATCCTGAACGGGTAACACCCAAGGAACTGGCTGCTAATGGAGCAGTAACATCCGTTGTTGAAGAAGTAGAAGTGTAAATGAAAATATCATCAAAACTAAATGTTGTATTTGAACCAGATGAGCCAGAAGTATAGTTAAATCGAGGATAATATCTAGCGCCACCTGTGCCAATACCTGAAGCTGTAAACCTGGTATAACCAGTTCCCGGAGTTGCGGAAAATCCACTTCTTGTAGTACCTCCATTAGTTGAAATAGCCTCAACAAGTGCAGTTGGTGAAGAACCACTTGCAGCAACATATCCAATAACATGAACATAATTGGTACCTGCGCTAGGAATGGTAACCGAAAACCCTGAAGAATGTCCCGCGGTATTCGTACTTGTGTTAGACATTAAATGTTGAAGCCTGTAAGTACCTGAACGTGGACCTGAGGTTGGAGTGGAAAAAGTTCCATCTGCACCACTAAGCGTCCACCCATTAGATGACACCGGAATAGTTTCAAAGCCAGGATTCATCCCACCAGCAGGCACAACCTCTCCTGTAGCAAGTTGAGTAGCTCCAGTACCATAACCTGTAAAATTTATTTTACCTAACTGTCCTGCACTAAGGGAGGCGCTGCTGCCAATAAATATTTTATTACCTGAACCGGATCTGCCTGGAAACCCGGACCAGTTATTGATTGTAATGGTGGTGGCACCCCAAGTTTGATCATCTGAAGCTTTAAAATAATAGAAAAAAGATCCCGATGATGCCAGATTAATTGTAGTATTTGCGTCAAAGTCAAGCTTTCCTGCTGAGTTAGCAGAAGCTGTACTAGATCCCAGGTTAAATGCACCCAGGTTTAATGTTGTTGCAGCCCCAACATGCACAATGCCTGCATTATTGCCAACCGGCAGCGCATTAGCTACTGCCAGTGTAAGTGCAGATCCTAAGATATAAGTTTTCCCTGTGTAGGTATTAGCATTACCCAAAGAAACAGTTCCTGAACCTTGAATATCCACTTGCGTAGTTATCTCTGAAATGATGCCTGTAAAAGAAGTTGTACCTCCGGCAGTATTTGCTGATAAGGTAAGATGTGTGGCAGAGCTCCCTGTAATATTTCCTGAAAAAATATGCGTGTTTGAGCTATTCAGACCACCTATCACCCTAGTATTATAATTACCATTATTAACGGTGATATTTCTTGCAAAGGTTGTACCTCCGGTTGAATTAGAGAGCCAAAATTTTGCGACAGTTGTCAATGTTCCTCCTTTCCCTAAAAAAATTGAACTGCTGGATGAAATATTTCCGGATGATCCAATCCATAATTCACCTGCATTAATTTCCGTATCTCCTGTGTAAGTATTGGAAGCATTAAAACGAGCAATACTATTTTGATTAATAATAAATTTACCTGTACCAGAAATTACACCATTGTAAATTATTTGTTTTCCATTATCCCCATATATTAAGATATCAGTTCCTTGATTATTTACTGTTCCGCCAAATGTAAGATCTCCATTTGTAGGATTCATTTCTAAAGGATCGGTAGTACCATCGCCTTCCACATTAAAACTAATAGTATGACCTGCTGAAGAAAGATTTTCAATCTTAGGATCAGCTCCACTATTATCAAAAAGTCTTACAGGGTTACCACCTATGGTTCTACTTAATGTGCTGGATGATTCAAAAATAATCCGGTGCTGGGAATAGGTACCAGCTACATTGTTTGTCATCGTGCGTTGATTGTCATTATTAAACCTTAAAATCCCAAAAGGAGGCTCATCCCAAAGTCCACCAGGATTCCATCTAGCTCCACCTGCACCTTGCTTCCAGTTGCCATCTGGCGCAGTACTCAACCAATCATAAGTCGTCTGCCCCCAAACCCCAAAACTTAAAAACAAAATTAATATGGTGAGAAGGGTTTTGCTATTTCCTCTTCCAAAAGCAGCTGTTTGCTTTGAAATGTTTGTAAAACCAATGTTTTGAGTTGAAGTATTCATATTGCAAATTTTTAAATTTTTTAATTTCAGATAAACTTTTTCTAATCAAGTACATACTTAAACAAATAAGCAGCGAAATCGTTATCGAAGGCAAAATAATAAAAAAAACAATAAAAACATCGACAAACTGCACGCAAACGTTTTCGTGTTAATAAAAAAAGCTAATTGATTACAAATCAATTAGCTAAAGTACTTTGTAAGATGAAATTTTGTTTAGGTCTTCTGCTTTTTCTTCTTGGCTGCGGGAAACAATACATTGTTCAAAATGAGTCGAAATCCTGGTGAATTTGGATGCAAATCAAGCACAGTAGGCTCGTCGCCAACGCGGTGCTGGTAATCTTCGGGGTCGTGTCCGCCGTAGAAGGTAAAAAATCCTTTTCCTTTTTGGCCGTGAATGTAGCGCCCCTCTTCGTTGAGTTCGTTCTCGCCCAAAACCAATACCGAGGATTTGAGTAAACTGCGTTCAAAAGCGGTGGTTTGTCCCATAAATCCCTTGATGAGTTGGGTGTGATTTTGACACAACATACTGGGTATTACGTCCCATTTGGCCGAAAAATCCATGAGGGTAAAATAGTCTTTTTCAAACGGAATAATCCGTTTTTCGGTCATGTCAATGTCTGAAAACTCATAGTGATCCGGGCGTCTGTCCAACACAAAATCCTTAAAGGCAAAACTTTTTTGGTAATCAATTTTGGCTTGGTAATTGGGCTCACTGTCATCGCCATCAAACATAGGCTCGCAAATATCAACCCCCTCGGCTGCTAATGCAATGTCAAAACTATCGGTAGCCGAGCACATGGCAAACATGAATCCGCCGCCAATCACAAAATCCCGAATTTTTTTGGCCACAGCCAGTTTTTCCTCCGAAACTTTAGCATACCCCAATTGAGCAGCCAAAGCTTCAGCCTCTTTTTTTTGCTCGATGTACCAAGGTGCTGTTCTATAGGCTCCGTAAAATTTTCCGTATTGTCCACTAAAATCCTCGTGGTGCAAATGCAACCAATCGTACAACAACAACTGATCAGACAACACCTCAGCATCATAAACGGGTGTGAATGGAATTTCAGCATAAGTGAGCACCATGGTTACGGCATCGTCCCAAGGCTGTTTTCCTTTGGGCGTATAGACCGCTACTTTAGGTGCTTTTTCGAGCACTACTGTTTCCATATTTTGGGAAGGACTGGAAATTTCATTCAATATCTGATTGGCTTCAGCATCAGATAACAACTCAAAACTCACTCCGCGAATTTGGCACTCTTTGCGAATATCAGGTGAATCGGGCAACAAAAAAGAGCCACCGCGGTAATTGAGTAACCAACTGGCTTTGTATTGTTTGTCCAAACACCAAAAAGTAATTCCGTAGGCCTTGAGGTGATTCTTTTGTGAAACATCGTCCATGGGCAACAAGATAAAGTTGGCCCTTGCAGCCAAAGAGATGAGCAAGAGAAAAAGTAATAGTGGTTTTTTGTTGAGCATTTTTTTAAGATGAGTGACTTAGAGATGAGAGACTTTAGACTTTAGACTTTTGACTTTCGACTTTTGACTTTCGACTTTCGACTTTCGACTTTCGCCAAGACGATTACAATTGATTTTCTATATCCATTCGCTCATGTAAGATTCGGATTATTTCAAGCTCATTTGTAAAGCTAATTTTATAAAAAATAAAATGTGAATTTACTTTTGAACGCCAATACCCCTTTCTAATACTATCGAAATTCATTGCAGAATTTGACTTTTGGCATAGGTATTCGATTTCGTTAAAAATCAAATTTAAATACCGATCTGCTTGTTCAATTGACCAATTTTCATGGGTATAAAGCCAAATTTGTTCTAAATCTCGTTGGGCTTCATTACTTAGTTTATAATTCTCTTTTGGCATGTCTATCTTTCAAGTCATTCAAAAATGAATGCCGATTAAAGTCTTCTACAAAACCAGAGTTCTCTCCTTTAATCAATTCGTTGATGAGCTGTGCTTTTTTGGTTTCTTCTTGTTCAAAAAGTCGCAAAGCCGCACGAACAACTTCACTAGCCGAAGAAAACTTACCCGTATTGACTTGTCCGTTTATAAACGCATCAAAATAATCACCGAGTAAAATGGACGTGTTTTTTGCCATCGTGTAATTTTTTATTTCAAAAATACCAATTTATGGTATAACTCAAACGGTAAATTAGTTTTTATTCACTAGCTACTAACAAGTTGAAAGCTGTCAGCTAACTGATGACTCCTAAAATGGCACCTCACTGTCATCAAACGAGTTCATAGCGCTACCAAACGCTTCATTGGCCGACGGTAAATTTTTGGTGGTAAACGGATTGTCTTCCCGATTCATTTTAGAAGGCAAATCGTCATAGGCTCCACCAAATTCGTCCAGGTTGTCAAATTTACCTAAATTGCCCACAAATTTCAAGCGTATATTCTCGAGCGAACCGTTTCGGTGTTTGGCGATGATGAATTCAGCTTGGCCCGCAGTAGGTGTTGCTCCTTCGTCATCCCACTCGTCTATTTTATAATATTCGGGGCGATAAATAAACGATACAATATCGGCATCTTGCTCTATCGCACCCGATTCCCTTAAATCAGAAAGCAAAGGGCGTTTGCTCGTTCCGCGGGTTTCAACCGCACGCGACAATTGAGACAAGGCAATTACAGGCACGCTCAATTCCTTGGCCAATGCTTTTAAATTTCGGGAAATGGTCGAGATTTCTTGCTCGCGGTTTCCTCCTCCTTTTCCGTTGCTTCCGCCGGCGGTCATGAGCTGTAAGTAATCAACTACAATCAATTTGATGCCGTGTTGCGAAGCCAATCGACGGGATTTAGCCCGTAAATCAAAGATAGAAAGTGAAGGGGTATCGTCAATAAATAAAGGCGCTTTTTCTAAATTTTTCACCTTGATGCTCAATTGTTCCCACTCGTGTTTTTCTAATTTTCCGGTTCTCAATTTCTCGGATGACAAGCCCGTTTCAGACGAAATGAGACGAGTAATCAATTGCACCGAGGACATCTCAAGCGAGAATAATGCCACCGGATGACCAAAATCAATCGCAATGTTTCGGGCCATGGATAAAACAAAAGCCGTTTTACCCATACCCGGACGAGCCGCAATAATAATTAAGTCTGATGGTTGCCAGCCCGAGGTGATTTTATCCAGTTTTTCAAAACCGGTTGCAATTCCGCTTAAGCCCTCTTTGCTCGCAATTTCTTCGATGCGTTTTTTGGCTTGTAACACCAAGCTTTGGGCTGTTTCGGAGCTGCGTTTAATATTTCCTTGCGTTACTTCGTACAAGCGCGACTCGGCTCTGTCCAATAAATCAAATACATCGGTGGTTTCGTCGTAGGATTCTTCAATAAGCTCAGATGATATTTTTATCAAACTGCGTTGGATGTATTTCTGTAAAATTATACGCGAATGAAATTCAATGTGTGCCGAAGATGAAATTTTTTGAGTAAGCTGAATTAAGTAGTAATCACCACCAGCCAATTCCAAAGTGCCATTTTTGCGCAATTGCGCCGAAACCGTAAGTAAATCAATGGGCTGTGTGTCGGTAAACAATTGCACAATGGCTTCAAAAATATGGCGGTGGCCATCTTTATAGAAAGCATCGGGTTGCAAGATATCGATCACATCATCCACCCCTTTTTTATCAATCATCATGGCGCCCAATACGGCTTCTTCTAAATCCAATACCTGCGGTGGTAATTTACCTTTTTCAAGGTTGATTATCGTTGCTTTTTCTAGGCGCTGCGGGCTGTTGTTTCGTACATTTTCCATAGGGCTAAAGTAGAGATAAATTGATCTAGACTGCAAAGGAGTTATGAAAGTCCCTTGTTCATAAACCAGCTTTTTTTGTTTATAAGTCAAAAAAAATCCGAAGCAATTACGTTTCGGATTTAGAATGTAGGATGTAATTCGCAGTTATTCGTTGAATTCACCCATTTTACTGTATTTATCCATTCGTTGAGCCACCAATTCGGCTGTTGATAAATCTTTGAGTTCGTTGTAGCCCTTCATGATGTATTGTTGCACCGTTTTGAAAGTCGTTTCACGATCGTAATGCGCTCCACCTAAAGGTTCTGGAATAATATCGTCGACTAATTTTTGTTTTTTCATGTCGGATGATGTCAACTTCAAGGCATCGGCAGCTTGTTCTTTGTATTCCCAACTTTTCCATAAAATAGAGGAACACGATTCAGGTGAAATTACCGAATACCAGGTATTTTCCATCATATATACGCGATCGCCAACTCCAATTCCCAGGGCTCCACCAGAAGCACCTTCGCCCACAATCACGGCTATAATTGGCGTTTTGAGTCGCACCATTTCAAAAATGTTTCGTGCAATGGCCTCACCTTGTCCACGTTCTTCGGCTTCTAAACCAGGATAAGCTCCCGGTGTATCTATTAAAGTAAGCACCGGAATATTAAATTTTTCGGCCATTTTCATCAAACGCAAAGCTTTGCGGTACCCTTCGGGATTGGCCATTCCAAAGTTGCGGTACTGACGCGTTTTGGTATTGTAGCCTTTTTGCTGTCCAATTATCATAAACGATTGCCCATCAATTTTACCTAAACCACCTACCATGGCTTTGTCGTCTTTAAAGTTGCGATCGCCAAATAATTCCAAAAAACTATCGCCGCACAAAGCATGGATGTGATCCATCGTATACGGACGATTGGGGTGACGTGACAATTGCACACGCTGCCATGCGGTTAAATTCTTGTAGATTTTACGTTTGGTTTCTTCTAATTTTTTCTCAATTTGCTTGCAAGTAGTTGAAACGTCAACATTGGACTCTTGGCCAATTATTTCGCATTTGTCTAACTGGTCTTCAAGTTCTTTTATGGGAAGCTCAAAATCTAAATATTCCATAGGAATTGTGCGTTTTTGTTATTTTTTGGAAGGGCAAATATAAAATTTTATCCGCTTAAATAATTAATTTTTTTTACACTTAGTTTACCGCTACGATAGTATAATTAGAGCTATCTCACTTTCTTTTTTACCAACGCATTCAACAATACGGTTGCCAAAATTATTCCTGCCCCAAGGTAAAAAGCCGGACTCATTTTCTCTTTGTCATTAAAAATAAGCAAAGCCAAAATAATGCCGTAAATGGGTTCTAAATTGATGGTGAGCATGACCGTAAAAGGCGATAAAAACTGCATAATTTTCACCGAATTTATCAAGGCATAGGCCGTACAAATGGAACTCAAGATTCCCAAATACAGCCAATCTGATCCAGAAATTTTGAAGAAATTGGGCGAATAAGCTCCACTGATCCAAAGCAAAATAGAAAAGAAACACACCCCTCCTACCAATTCATAAAAAGCAATAACGGGTGCATCGTATTTTTGTACAAACTTGCTATTAATTACTGCAAAAAGTGCCGACAAAAAAGCCGAAACCAAGGCCAGGGTAATTCCCAATTTGTATTGCATTTCTACCTCAAAAATGATGACCAATCCCACTATTGCCAATAAGCCAAAAAGGACTTCAATTCCTTTGATCTTTTTTTTCTGCAAGAAGGGTTCCAAAAATGAAGTAAAAAATGCTCCCGAAGACAAACAAGCCAACGTGACGGAAATATTGGATACTTTAATGGCTTTAAAAAAGGTAAACCAGTGCAAGGCAATGATGCACCCCGCGGCTAGAAAACGTGCAATAACAAGAGGAGAAAGCAAAAAGGGGATTTTTTTATAGAGCAAAAATACTCCAATCATGGCGCTGGCCAAACTCATCCGAAACCACACCAAAGGCAAAGCATCGAGTGTAATCAAGGCACCCAAAATGGCTGTAAAACCCCAAATAAAAACAATGAGATGTAAGTGCAGGTAACTTTTGTAGTTATCGCTTGGCATTGCGCAACAAATAAATGGCTAAAATCCCAAAAACCAAATTGGGAATCCACACCGAAATAATGGGTGGAATACTTGATTTCTCGGCCAACACTCCAAAAATCTTATCCAAAAACACAAACGAAAAGGCCAATAAAATACCGATGGCCAAATTCATTCCCATCCCGCCACGGCGTTTCATCGACGAAACCGCTACGGCAATAATGGTGAGTATAAAAGCCGAAACCGGAATACTGTATTTTTTATACAACACCACCAAATACACATTCACGTTGGCATTGCCGCGTTTCTTTTCGCGGTCAATAAAGTGAACCAAATCACCGTATTTAAGGGTTTCAGCCACATACACTGTGGGGGTTAGGTCTTCCAAATCAAAGCTAAACTTGGCCTCTTTTTGATCGGCTCGTTCAATCACATCGTTCAATTCACCAATGCTGCGTTTCACATAGCCATACATGGTGTACGTACTGTCTTTGGGATTAAACTTGATGCGATTGGCCGTAATTTTGTAGTCGAGTTTATCGCCTTTAAATTTTTCGAGCGAGAAATTAAAGGCCGTTTTAGAAACCGTATTGAAATTACTTACGTAAATAAATTCATCTGCACTCACTTGTCGGTACACATCGGTTTCATCCCGCATCTCTTCGCGACCGCCACCAATTAAATAAGTATACCGAAAATTGTTATAGACCTCGTTGGCCTTGGGCGCCAAAAATAACCCCATAATTAAAGCAAAAATGGATACCAATGTTGCGCCAATAATGTACGGACGTAAAAAGCGATTAAACGAAATGCCCGAACTTAAAATCGCAATGATCTCGGTGTTATTGGCCAATTTTGAAGTAAACCAAATGATCGACAAAAACAAAAAAATCGGAAAAAGAAAATTGGCAAAGTGTATCGTGAAATGAAAGTAGTAATTGGCGATTTCGCCAAAAGGAACTTTATTTTCGAGCATCTTATTGACCTTCTCCGAAACGTCAATTACGATTCCGATAGGAATAAATAGCAGCAACATTACCGAAAACGTAACGAGGTACCTGCGCAATATGTATTTATCTATGATACTCAGCATCCCTTACAACCGTTGGCTCATTTGTTTCACCATTATTTCTTTCCACGTTCTAAAATCTCCGGCTAAGATATGTTTTCTCGCCTCACGAACCAACCACATATAAAAGCCCAAATTGTGTATCGTGGCAATTTGTTTGCCCAAATATTCATTGGCAGCAAACAAGTGGCGCAAATAGGCTTTAGAATATTCGCGATCTACAAAGGTTGTGCCTGATTCGTCCAAAGGAGAAAAATCGGCTTCCCATTTTTTATTCTTGATATTGATAGTGCCATGTGCCGTAAATAACATTCCGTTTCTGGCGTTGCGGGTAGGCATTACGCAATCAAACATATCTACACCCAAGGCTATGTTTTCTAATATATTTATCGGTGTTCCCACTCCCATCAAATACCGGGGTTTATCTTCGGGCAAGATGCTACACACCACATCGGTCATGGCATACATTTCTTCGGCCGGTTCGCCCACCGACAAGCCGCCAATCGCATTGCCTTGTTGTCCTGCATTGGCTATATATTCAGCCGATTGCATGCGTAAATCTTTGTAGGTACTTCCTTGTACAATCGGAAAAAACGTTTGTTCGTATCCGTATTTCACGGGCACTTTCTCCAAGTGATTAATGCAACGATCCAACCAGCGGTGTGTCATGTGCATGGAGCGTTGGGCATACCGGTAATCGCAAGGATACGGTGTGCATTCATCAAAAGCCATGATAATGTCGGCGCCTATGGTGCGCTGAATTTCCATTACATTTTCGGGCGTAAAAAAATGAATCGAACCATCAATATGCGACTTAAACTTTACCCCTTCTTCCTTAATTTTTCGGTTGGCTGACAACGAATATACTTGATATCCACCCGAATCGGTCAAGATGTTTCGGTCCCAGTTCATGAATTTGTGCAAGCCGCCCGCTTGTTCCAAAATAGCCGTTTGCGGACGCAAATACAAATGATACGTATTTCCTAAAATAATATCGGGATTGATTTCTTCCTTGAGTTCTCGTTGGTGCACGCCTTTTACCGAGGCCACGGTTCCCACTGGCATAAAAATGGGCGTTTCTATCGTGCCGTGATCAGTGGTAATGGTGCCCGCGCGCGCCTTCGATAGCGGATCTGTATGGAGTAAATCAAATTTCATAATCGTATTTTTTAGCGGGAGCAAAGATAAATGAAATCCAAAATGCGCAGGGATTTATTCTATTTAATTTTGGGCGTGCCCCAAGGGTCAGGCTATCCGTTTTTTATCTTTTTTCGCTATCGCTACAAAAGGATAATCACTGCTATCCTTCACGCAAAACCAGTTCATAGCACCCAAATTTAATTGCATTCTAAAATAGCGTTCCACCACAATTCAAGTGTTTTTTAGTTTAAATTTGGTACTCAATAAAACACCTCAGCCATGAACGAATACTCCTACCAAGAACAGCACCTTAAAAGCTCCGATTTTATAACTGATATTGTTATCGGCATGAGCGACGGACTCACGGTACCTTTTGCTTTAGCGGCCGGATTAAGTGGCGCCGTCGATTCCAATAGCATTGTTATTACCGCAGGAATTGCCGAGATAGTAGCCGGTTGTATCGCCATGGGATTGGGCGGCTATTTGGCCGGAAAAACCGAACAAGAGCATTATGATAGTGAACTCAAACGAGAATACTTCGAAGTAGATCATTACCACCAAAAAGAAATCGACGAAGTCAAAGAAATTTTTGCCGATTATGGCATAGACGAAGCTGGACAAACGCTCTTGGCCAACCAACTGGCCAAAGACAAGAAAAAATGGGTCGAGTTTATGATGAAATTTGAGTTGGGACTAGAAGAACCTCATCCCAAAAGAGCCCGCAACAGCGCCTTGACCATTGGGGTTTCTTATTTCATAGGCGGCTTGTTGCCGCTCACCGCCTACTTTTTTACCGAGACGCCTTTTCAGGGATTAATTTGGTCGTCTATTATTACGATTGTGAGTTTGTTTGTTTTTGGCTACTTCAAAAGCAAAGTTACAGGTCAACCTCCCATTTGGGGTGCCTTAAAGGTTACTGCGGTGGGCGTTATAGCCGCTGCAGCTGCTTTTAGCATTGCCAAACTCATCGGATAAATAGCGAACGCTTTTCGGAGCGTTTTTTTATAACTTTTAATAACTTTTAAAAAAAGGCCAAATTCCAAACCCAAAAGTATAAGTATCTTTGGCGCGTCTAATTTTTACAACACAACAATGCCAAACACCACACAACTCAACGATTTTACTACCCAAGTGCGTCGAGACATTCTGCGCATGGTACACGCCGTCAATTCGGGACATCCTGGAGGATCTTTAGGCTGTGCCGAATTTTTAGTTAGCCTTTATCAACACATTCTCGATCGCAAACCCGGCTTTAGCATGGATGGGATTGGCGAAGATGTATTTTTCTTATCTAACGGACACATTTCTCCGGTTTTTTACAGCGTATTGGCACGCAGCGGCTATTTTCCTGTAGCTGAATTGGCCACCTTTAGAAAAATCAACACGCGTTTGCAAGGACACCCTACCACACACGACGGTTTACCGGGTATTCGCATGGCCTCGGGTTCCTTAGGACAAGGATTATCAGTAGCCATTGGCGCTGCCCAAGCCAAAAAATTAAATAACGATGCGCACACCATCTATTGTCTTTTAGGCGATGGTGAATTGCAAGAAGGACAAAATTGGGAAGCCATTATGTATGCCTCTGCCAAAAAAGTAGACAATTTAATTGCTACGATAGACGTAAACGGCAAACAAATTGACGGAACTACCGACGAAGTATTGTGTATGGGCGACCTAAAAGCCAAATTTGAAGCTTTTGATTGGCAAGTGATAGAAATTAAACAAGGAAATGATATCGAGGCAATAGTATTGGGCATGCAAACGGCCAAAAATAAATTGGGTCAGGGCAAACCGGTTTGCGTGTTGTTGCACACCGAAATGGGGAACGGCGTAGATTATATGATGCACACCCATGCTTGGCACGGAAAAGCACCCAACGATGCCCAACTTGAAGCGGCATTGGCACAAAATCCAGCAACCTTAGGCGACTATTAATCTCACAGCACTTCACACACATGAAAAAATATACCAACACAGGCAGCAAAGACACCCGTTCGGGTTTTGGCGCTGGAATGACCGAATTGGGTCAGTCAAATGAGCAAGTTGTAGCCCTTTGTGCCGATTTGATTGGCTCACTTAAATTTGACGAATTCAAAAAAAATCACCCCGAACGATTCTTTCAAATTGGCATAGCCGAAGCCAATATGATTGGCATAGCTGCTGGATTGACCATAGGCGGAAAAATTCCTTTTACGGGAACCTTTGCCAACTTTTCTACCGGAAGAGTGTACGATCAGATTCGTCAATCGGTGGCTTATGCCGATAAAAACGTAAAAATTTGTGCCTCGCATGCCGGACTCACCTTGGGCGAAGATGGCGCTACACACCAAATACTAGAAGACATTGGCCTCATGAAAATGTTGCCTGGCATGACGGTGATTAACACCTGCGATTACAACCAAACCAAAGCCGCTACCTTGGCTATTGCCAATCACCATGGGCCGGTTTATTTGCGTTTTGGTCGTCCGGTAGTGCCCAACTTTATGCCTGCCGACGAACCTTTTGTGATTGGAAAAGCCATCGTATTGCAAGAAGGAACCGATGTAACACTACTTGCAACTGGACACTTGGTTTGGGAAGCCCTACTCGCTGCCGAAGCCTTGGAAGCAAAAGGCATTTCGGCCGAAGTGATTAACATACACACCATTAAACCGCTTGACGAAGCCGCCATTTTACGCTCGGTTCAAAAAACAGGTTGCGTAGTAACCGCCGAAGAGCACAACGTCATTGGAGGTTTGGGCGAAAGCGTTTCGCGTTGCTTGATACAAAACCACTTGGTGCCTCAGGAATTTGTAGCCGTATACGACAGCTTTGGCGAAAGCGGCACACCCGAGCAATTGATGGAAAAATACGGCCTAAACAGCGCCGCGATTGTAGAAAAAACCGAGAAAGTGTTGGCTAGAAAATAGCGCCACTTAATTTCACACACTTAAATCCCCAAACCATTGGGGATTTTTTTTATTTTTACCTCATACAAGCCTAAAAATATGAAATGGAAAGCCAAACTAATTCTTCACAACGGTACAACTCGAATAGCTGTCTATTTTGAAAAAAATGCCGATTTAATTACTCAAATAAAATCCTATCAGGATGCGCGCTGGAGTGCTTCACAAAAGTACTGGCACTTACCTGATACGGAAGCCAATCGTATACAATTTCAACTTCCACTTGCGCATACTGTAGTTCCTAATTCTGAGGGTGTCGAAAGTATCATTATGTTTAAACGGTATCTATTATCCAAAAGGTATAGCCCAAACACCATTACCACCTACAGTGACGCATTGAAATCGTTTTTAATTTTTTGCAATTCAAAAGCAGTTTCCGAAATTTCAAACGATGATGTCATTGCCTATAACAATGAATATATTTTAAAAAATAATTTATCGTCATCTTACCAAAATCAGCTCGTAAATGCCATTAAATTGTATTTTAAAATTGTAAAAGAGTCGGCAATTGAACTTGACAAAATTCATCGTCCTAAACGAGCAAAGGTATTGCCCAATGTTTTGAGCAAGGAAGAGGTAAAAGCTATTCTTTTGGCACATTCAAACCTAAAACACAGAACCATGTTGAGTTTAATTTACTCTTGCGGATTGCGATGTGGCGAATTGCTCTCCCTACAACCCCAACACATTGATTCGAAACGAAATATTATTTTAATTAAAAACGCAAAAGGAAAAAAAGATCGCATAGTGCCGTTGAGTTTAAAAATTTTGGCGATGCTACGCGAATATTACCAACTTTATAAACCCAAAACGTATTTGTTTGAAGGGCAAAAACAAGGCGAACCCTATGATGCGCGAAGTTTACAGCTTATTTTAAAACAAGCTATAGCAAAAGCCGGCATTTCAAAAGCCGTTACCTTGCATTGGTTGCGGCACAGTTATGCAACTCATTTGCTTGAAAGTGGCACCGATTTGCGATACATTCAAGAACTTCTTGGGCATTCTAGCAGCAAAACAACAGAAATTTACACGCATGTGAGCACCAAAAGCATCCAACAAATAAAAAGCCCTTTTGACGAGTTGTAAGCAATATTTTTATACGTTTACGTCTACAATATTTAGAAACAAAACTTCGTATAGCCACCCTAGATTAGGTGCATACTAGAAATTTAATAGCGCATATAAACGAGTTAACTGCAAGTTTACCAAAAATCGTAAATAAATTATGCTGAAGAAAATAATTTTAAGTGTCATAATAATAGCTTTTGGAATTTTTGGATTCATAGTTTGGGGTTTATATTTAATGGAAATCGAAGATCATTATGGAGATTTGCAAGAAACTTATTTTGATTCAAAAAATGGTGATCTAATTGTCAATAAGAAAACTAAAAAGTTTGGATTTATATCGAAAAACTGGAAAAGAGCAAATGTGATTACAAAACAAAATGACACATTAGATTTGTATGATTTAATAAATACAAACGGAAAAGAATGTGATTACGAAGTATTTAGAAGTGATACTGAATTGGATATTCAAGAATTGAGTTTTGAGAAAATAATGGAATTAAAAGATAAAAACTCAATACAAACTGTAATCAAAAATGGAAATGAAAAATAATCTATTAGTTTTAATAACACTAAGTCTATTGACATTTGTGAGTTGTAATATTCAATCAAGTGCTGAATATAAATTCATTGGGAAATTTAATTACCAAATAACAAATGACAGCTTATTTTCAAATACATATTTATCTCCTGAAAGCTTTGGCTATTTAATTGGTGATTTAAATATTCAAGGCATAAAAATAAATGGTATTGAAAATCTAAAAAAAGACAATTCAGATTTTATAATATCTTTAAATTATCCTATCAGTGAAGTTCTAAATAATTCTGATTTAATTCAAAATGAAGGAATGGAGCATATTAAAAAGAAACCTTTAGAAATACGAAAAGACCTGAGCAGAAAAACTAATGATGTCTATATCTATAAACTATCTGAAAAGGGAAAATACAGACTACTTTTGCCATAAAAAAACCTGCAGTTAACAGGCGTTTGGCAAGATTGCGAATTTTGTAGTAAATTCACGTTTATTTCTCACAAGAAATTTTATCTTTGATAGAAAATAATCGGTTCCGAACTTCGCAACCTCGCCAAGCGCCGGAACGTTATGAGCGCATATCCGTTGCGTAAACTTCGCTTGAAAATTTGAGGCATTTAACCCTGTTTTGCCAGCTATTTTTAGACACATCTTCCTTTTTTATGGATACTTTTTTTATTTGGTAAGCTTGCGATTTTTTTCAAGCTGCTTCTCTTTTTAGGATTGTCATCATTTTTTTAAGTTCAAATTTTAAAAATAGCAACTATAAAATACGCGCTATAACAGCGGTTTGGCTCAAAAGCGTTTCGTTTTTTTTTAGCAACCATAAAATCGGGAAGTAATTTATTATCTTTAAAACGCAATATTTTACGCTCCTGCGCCAAGCCGCAGAACGTTAGTGGCAATCGATGAGCACCGGAGAACTAAATTAACAAAATGAAATATATAACTTATTTAATCATTTCTATTTTCATACTGCAATCATGTAGAGGAAACAATAATGAAGCAACATATAATATTGACCAAAAGCCTGGTAATGTAATTTTACATGGAAATCAAAAGTTCGTAAAAAATCACAAAGCTTTGGAGTTTTTTGAAATTGGTTTGACAAATATTGACTGCAAAAATTATAAAAAAGCGCAAGAGAATTTCTTAAAAGCAAATGAAATTGAACCAAGTAATTTGGCTATACTAAATTGTTTGGCAACTGTGGAAAGTTACTTAGGCAACAATCAAAAGTCAATTGAAATGCTCTATAAAAATATTTCAATCGACTCTACAGAAATAAATACTTATACCAATTTAGGTGGAAATTTAATGCACGATAAAAAATATAAAGAAGCAAACAAGATTCTTCTTTTAGGCTTAAAAAAAGGAAACAAGTATAACTTACATCAAAAATCTGTCTTACTTATAAACTTGGCAGTTTCGTGTAACAATATCGGACAGTGTGATGAAGGATTAAAGTATGCTAATCAAGCACTTGAAATTTCTCAAAGCAATGAGTTTAGCAGATATGCAAATCAAATCATTCTTGATAGCAAGAGTTGTAAATAATTAATGACTGCCACTAACCGCGGTCACTTGCAAAGGCTGTAATTTCTAAGCCGGAAGCTTTATTTTCACGAAGAAATTATATCTTTAGCGGAGAAAACTCGGTTCGCAAACCCGCCGCCACAAGTGGCCGCCAACCGTTACCAGCAACTATAAACGACAACACTAACGACAAGAATATGAGTTACAAAGACAAAACTTACATCATCTTTGACGGTGATAACGACAAATGGGCTTACGGACGAATGAAAGGCTGGAAAGCATTGGAGACAATTGATTTTGATTTCGAAGATGCACACGATGAATATCCGCTTACAGACCGTGCAAATGACGAAAGTTACATTAAGGGTAAATTACGAAAACGGTTTGCAAACGCCAAGCAAGTTATTTTGCTGATTGGTGAGCAGACCAAAAATCTTTACAAATATGTGAGATGGGAACTTGAAGTTGCTCAAGAACTTGACATGCCAATTATAGCGGTAAATTTAAATGGTGACAGAGAACAGAACATCAAAACTTGCCCGCCAATTATTCGGGACGAATATGTTGTGCATATTCCGTTTAAAATGAAAATAATAAAATTTGCTCTTGACGGATTTCCATCTGAATACAAAAAGCGAGAAAAAAATGCGAAAGGTGCAAGAATTTATAACGACAGCGTTTATGAAAATCTAGGCTTAAACTAATCAAATTTGAAAACGACCGAATTTCCATCTTTGTTTCAAGCAGCAGACAAAGCTTCTATAACAGCTCAAAAAAACTATCTAATAATTATTGGGCTTGACTTGTCTTTTATGATTATTGGTTCATTGTTAGCAATATATAGTTTCAAATGTGACTTCGACAAACTAATTGTATATTCTTTTTCTGGCTTATTCTTACTGACAAGTTTAATTCTAACAATCGTTCTTAAATCAAAGGCATTTGAAGACATTTGGTATCAAGGACGTGCACTTGCTGAATCTGTTAAAACACTTACTTGGCGTTTTGCTACTTGTTCTGAATTATTTGAAGTGAATTTATCAAAAACAGAAGTAAGTCATATATTTATTGACAGATTGAAAGAATTATCTAACGAGTTTAAAGACCTTAATAAAACACTTGATGCGAACATACTTTCGCTTCCTGTCATTTCACAAAAGATGGAAAGTATTAGAGAATTGACAACATTAGAAAGAAGAGATTATTATGTAAACGAAAGAATTAAAGACCAAAAAAAATGGTATTCAACCAAAGCAGAGTTCAATAAAACTAAATACAACATTTGGTTTTGGGTAATTATTTCTTCACAGTTTCTCTCACTTGTAAGCATAATAATTCTAATAAAAAATCCAACACTTGACTGGAATTTAGTTGGACTTTTTACGACAATCTCCGCTGCTGCAATAAGTTGGCTACAATTGAAACAACATCAAGAATTGAAACAAGCATATACGACAGCTGCACAAGAGTTAAATTTTATTGAAGCCGCTAGTTTCGCAGTAACGACTGAAAATGAACTATCACGTTTTATACTAGACTCCGAAAACGCAATATCAAGAGAACATACATTATGGCTTGCACAAAAAAGAAAATAGCAGCTGGTAACAGCACATTGGCAATAGGCGGGGTTTCGTGCTCCGCAGACAGTTTTGTGGTAGCCGAAAGTTCAGTTCTCCGAACTAACTTTTGTGCTAAAAAGCCCGCCCATCGCCAATCTGCAAAACGTTAGCGGTCAGCTTTAACGACAAACCAACAATAAATTACAAACTATGAGATTACTTAATAAAGATGAACAAGAATTTTGCAGATGTATCCTCAACGGAAATGGCAACAACAACTATTTAGGTAACATCATAGACGATAAATTATGGGGCGTTAGAATTTCAATCACAAGAAGTCCTCAAAGAAATGTTGACTTGCTCTTTACAATTCAAAATCAACAACCGATACAGGACGAAATTGATATGACTTTACAACGCAGTCAAGACATATCATTTTTGATTTTGAATGTTGTAAATTTGATTAAATTACTTGAAAAGGAAAACTACATTATGTTGCTTCAAAGAGCGACACAAATACCTAATCAATCTATGTTAGGACGAGGAATTGGAAATTTGCCATTCATAACAAGTAATTTTTCTGATCCAACAATTTCAACCTTGTTAATTGACTACGTTGACAAGGAAATATTTGTAACTCAAGAGTTCATACAGTTTTGTAAAAACGGTTTTATAGCAAGGGACGAAAAACGGTTTCGCAGACAAATTTTTATTACAACTTCTGCCCTTTGCGTAGCAATACTTGCCTTAGTTGTAAATACAGTTTTTAATTTACTTCCGAATTTCACAGGTGGGACAAAAATAAAACAAGAGCAAATAGACAGCATACGGACAGACCTTCATAAAATAAGTTCATATGTTGATACATTAAACTTGCAAATTAAAACGACAACAAAAATTGATACATTGAAAAATCAAACTAAGACGAATTTAAAAGTGGATAACGAAACACAGAGAAATAAGAAAAAAACTGACTAAAAGCCCTCAAATCGAATGATACAAAGAGAAATAATAAATAAGAAAACGGGTGAAAAACTAATTATGTTTGAAGACGGTGATTTCGAATATGAAAAGCCTGTAAAACATTATGGTGACGGTTTTATAGTAAAACAAATGTTATTAAGAGGAATACCAAATGAAGAACTAAACGGGGACAAGAAATCAAGTGAAAATAGCCGACAAATTTTTATTGAAGCGACAATTCATTGGCAAGAAATGATTCAAAAGTTTAACGCAGTAGAAGTTCCTAATGGATTTCTAAAATTATTTGGGACAAATAAAAAAGCGGAACAAGAAAATCTATTGAGAGGTCATATCCTGACACCTGATATTTTAATGGGTTTGTTGATTAAAGCTGAGGAACATGGCTATACTTTAAGCCAGTATTCATCTGAGTTTTCTCAAAAAGGTGTTGACTTATCAAAAATGCCATTTGCTTATAAAGTAAAAGAAAATGGAGAAGTTCAAACCTTCGGAGAAACAGAACTATCAGACGGACAACTAAAGCAAGCAATCGAGCATAGAAAAGTAAAAGTTGCTAAAATATTAGACAAAGGAGATGAATGGCATTGCTTTTTTGCGACATTCAAAAGCTTGCGTGGAGAGGAAACTTGGCTTGGAGAAAAACAGCCACATTACCATTATATTTCGAGTGCATTTGGAATTGACAGAGCAGAAGTTGTAAGACAAATAAAATTGGAAAAGTATAAACTTGGCAATTTACCGCACATCAAGTTAGAGGACTATGGAAATTAACCAAAATAAAGAAAGCCGAACCGCTAACACGGGTTTGGCAAAAGTGTCGGTTCAGTGCTCTGCAAACACATTCGTAGTCAATCAAAGTTTGGTTCTCCGCATCAACATTTGTGGTGAAAATTGCCGCTTTATCCAAGCGGCAAAACGCTAGCAGAAAACGCCAGAAATTTTAGCCTATGAGTGAGTTACATTTAACAATAATAATGTCAATAGTAGTATTATTAATTGAGTTCTATTCAGAAACT
This sequence comes from Flavobacterium sp., assembly GCA_018883065.1. Classification (GTDB taxonomy): domain Bacteria; phylum Bacteroidota; class Bacteroidia; order Flavobacteriales; family Flavobacteriaceae; genus Flavobacterium. Next base: position 737 of record VEQT01000032.1, on the reverse strand, counting down.
CATCTTAAAAACTATGGTGCGTTATGGGAGAGAGTTGTATATCTTTTTGGAATAAAAACAATCTTTAATTTAACTAAAAGTGCTATTTTAATTAGTTTCATATATGTACTCTTTAAACTCAACCAAACTCAATTTTCAGAACAGTTTTTAAACAAGAATTTATTTGAAATAAAATATGAAAACATAGGATGGTATTTTTTGCCGACAGGAGTTATAACTATTTTAATAATTTTTTCAAACTCGCATGAATTGTTCCACCAATTACATATATGGAATCTTCAAAACTCTAGAATTAACCAACTTGTAGCAAATATAAAATATGTTCTTTTCCGTTTAATTTCTTTTTCTTTTACATTTCTTGTTTTAAGTCTTTCATTAAAGTATATTATAATGTTGAATGCGTTTTTTACAGAAAATGGGATGGTATTGTTTGACTGGGTGAAAATAGAAACTAACATTGTTAATAATTATTATAAAGGAACTTATTTATCTCTTTTAATAACTATATGTGCTTTCTTTCTTTTCAACAACGCTTTTTTGAAACTTAATAGCAGCACAATAAATTTTAGAGGAATTCGATTAGCTTTTTTTAAGTATTTTTTCATTTCTCTGTTTTTGTCGTTAGGAATATTTTTTGGCCTTTTTTCCATCTTGAATGGATTTTACAATCTAAATAATTCTGGGTTAAGTGAATGGATTTCAAAAGAAAATCTGGTTGGAATTTTACCTATTAGAAT
>VEQT01000031.1 GCA_018883065.1 Flavobacterium sp. | reverse complement strand
CTACAGGCGGTTATGTGCAGGTTATAGGTAAACAAGCCTCGTTTTATTGGAATTTTCACGATTACGAAATGGTACGAAGAACCATCAATTTTATGCATAAAGTGGGCATACTCACCATTTTTGCTGTGTTGGGACTCATTTTACTCGTGAATTTCTTTTTTCATTTGTATCCTGTTGATGTATTGGCTATTATTTTTATCTACGCCTTTTTGATTGGCACGCTTTTGCTTATGATTGCACCGTTCCATACCATCAAACAACGTTGGGTAATTACAGTGGCTATAATGACGGGCACAACTACTGCACTTTTTCTTAAAAATTTTACCGACTTGACTATTTACCAAACCCATTGGATTGGAATTGGAATTGTGATTGTTATTGCTAAACTATTTTTATTCATTTTTTTTCAGAATTTCAATACTCACCGATCTCAGTCTGTAAATACAACACTAAAAATTCCCGTATTGTTATTCCACAATTACCAATACTTTTTTTATGGTTTGGTATTGTATGGATTCTTTTTTATTGACCGAATTTTGGCTTGGTCATCAGGCATTAATGGTAATTTACCTTTTCTAATCTATTTCGAAAACCGATATGAATTAGGAATGGATTTGGCAATTTTAATCTTCTTATTGCTTGCAGGTGTTCTTGAATATGCCATTGCCTCGTTTACAAGTTTTATGGATTTAAATCAAAAAAAGACCGATCACAATTCTCCCGAATTATTTAATTCAAAAATACGATCTATGTACTGGGAGCAAGTTTCGGTTTTGTTTATCACCAGTTTGCTCGCCTTTGCTGCAGTATTTATCATCATCAATGCTTCATGGGGTTTTACCAGTCAATTTCATTATGCCATTAATCCATTGAGTCTTAAAGTGTGTGTGATTGGCGGATTGGGATACATATTGTTGGCTTGGGGTATGTTAAACTCTTTGTATCTATTTACCTTGGGTCAAACTTTACAACCGCTTAGATCCATTTTATATGCTGCTCTGTTGAATATCATAGTTGGATTTTTGCTAAGTCGATTTGTTGGGTATGAATATAGCGTAGTTGGTATGTTGTGTGGAGCAGGCTTGTTTGCTTTTCTGACTGTTAGAGCAACACATGCCTATTTTAAAAATCTTGATTACTACTATTATGCCTCTTACTAGTGTATATCTTTCTATACTCACCACAATCATGCTCATACCGCTAAGTACTTCAGGTCAAAAAGCAACAGAAGTGCTCATATGTTATGGGAAACTTCAAGCCGAGGAAATAAGTGGATACCATACACTTATTTTAGAACCTAGACATTATTTTGCCAGTGCAATTCGGGTTTTTAAAAAACAAAATAAAGAAGTGTACGCCTATGTAAGTTTGGGAGAGGTAAATGTGAATGCGCCGCATTACGCCAAACTTTCATCCCTAACCAGTGGGAAAAATGAACAATGGGAAAGCCATTATTTAAATCTTGAAGCACCCAAAACTACTCAAGTTTTGTTGGAGTTAATCGACTCTATATTTGCAACAGGCTATGACGGATTATTTTTAGACAACATTGATAATTTTAACCAATATGGACCCCAGAAGAAACAAAAAGAAGCTTTGATTCAGCTGATCCAAAAAATTAAATCAAAGTACCCCAACAAAAAGTTAATTCAAAATGCGGGTTTGGCTTTAGTTCCGGAAACCAGCAAATATATTTCGTCTATTGCTATTGAATCGGTTGCCTCAGCGTATGATTTTAAATCGCAGCAGTACCAATTGAGCAGTGATGAACAGTGGGAAACGCTTAGCAATGATGTAATTGCCGTGCAAAAAAAGTTTAAAAAGCCCATTATATTGATCGAGTATGCCGATAGTTCAACATTGGTTGCTCAAATTAAGAACCGCACAAATACCCTTGATTGTTCGCTTTTTGTGGGATCTATCGATTTACAAAAACTACCTACTATACATTTAAATTAATACCATGTTTGTACTTACAAGTTCATTACTCGTTGGTTTTATAAGGTTATGCCTTATAACGCTTATGGTATTTTACTTGTATAAAAAATTGGTTAAAGATGCATCCTTACATTTTCTTGATTTTATTGTACAAAACTGGTTTCGATATGGTACGGCCTATTTACTTGTCGCGTTGATATTAACTCAGCTCAATGCGTTTAACTTATTTAATTGTTTTTTTGTGTTCATTTTCTTGATCGCGATAGACAATATTGGGTTAGTTAACTTACGCAATTTAAAACGGTATTTTAACACCAACGTAAAGGTTGTTTTTTTACATGCACTTCGTAGTGTTGAATTAAAAGTCCCAGTAAAAAATTGGGTAGTTATTGCTTCCCCTCAAGACATAGAAGAAAAAAAATCCCATAAGCTGTTGTTTTTAGTTACCCTTCTATTGGTTATTATCACTTTTTTTAGCCGGTATTATTTCATAATATATGACAACTATTCAATGTCTGATCCATGGGTAATCGATTTGTCAAAATTAATCAACCTAGACAATCAACAGTGGTTTGGGCAAGACTTAAGTCCAATAGGTGAGTTGGCCATTCTAAATTTTTACTCCAAAATTGCCGACATTGCCCCCGAGATTGCCTTGCATTTTTCCTCTATTTTTGAAGCCATTATTTTGTCGGTAATTGTGTTTTGGACCTTGCATAAACTTACAGCTTCAAAATTTATTGCACCCTTAGTTACAGCACTTTTGTTTTCCTTGGTCTATGTGTTTAGCCCGTTAAACGTGTATTACATGTTGCAAACCAATTCTATTTTGATGGCCTTAACGTTTGCTGTTCCTATGTTTGTGTTTGCGCTTAAACCCCAACTGTTACAGATGTCAAGAATTACGTTATACACCTCATTTTGTGTAGCCTTTTTTGCCATTGGCCTTACCGATCTTTTTGTGTTTTTTGTAGTTACTCCCGTTTTTCTGCTCACTGCACTTATAGTAGCAGGCCGAAAACACGTTGTTGAAACCCTGAAAATATTGGGTTGTTATTTGGGGGCTGTTGGTCTTTACTTTGCTATGTTTGGCTTGTTATCGCAATCTAAGTTATTGGATTTTGACACCTACCTGATGACTAGTTTGGTTTCTATGAGTGCCTATTCGTATTTCCCACAATTAATTTATCCGTTAAAAACCATAGTACAATACATGCAGTACCTTTCATGGTTTGGAATACTTCTGGGCTTAAGTCTTCAGTTATTGAAAAAGGGGAGCTGGACAAACAGTTTGGTATTCTTAATTTTCTTTAATGTGATGATCATTCTCCCAGAAATGAAAATCTCTTGGGTGGATGTCGAAAAAATAAAAGTCATTTTTATAGTATTTTTCCCCCTTGTATGTGGATTTTGCATAGCCATGTTACTATCTCTTTTAGAAGGCATCGTAAAACCCTTGTATAAACTTCAGCCGCTAACAATTATGTTGATTTTATCAGCCGGTTTGTTTTATAGTTTTAAATACCAAGATCAACCCATTGCTAAGCTCAAGCAATCCGATACCATTCCCAAAGAAATATTGAACGGATACGATAAAATTGCTCAAATTTTTTACGCCAACACCTATAGTGTAGTAAATATACCAGCTGCACAAGTAATCAGTACCAACAGACACGGTTTTATGAATTACGATTACTTTTTGGCAGAGTATTTAGCTAAAGATGCATTTTATTTTCAGCACAAAAAAAATAAATTATTTTTAGCTGCCAATCCCAATGCAGTGTTACCCAAAAGTGTATTGGTGTTTGTTTTAGCCAAAGCTAAAAGCACCGATAATGGAGTAGAAGCGCAGCATGCTAATTTAAATAAATCTTTACTGCAAACTTTGCAAACGCTTAAAGAACGAGGCCGTAAAGTAGTAATCTTTTACCAAACCGATTTGCTTACAGTGTACGAAATTATCAATGAACCCGGAACTAGTAAAATACACGATTTGGTATTTACGAAAAGATAAGTATGATAAAGAGAATTGGATATCTAATTGGATTGTTGTGTGTAGCCATTTTGTTGGTGGACTGCGCTGGTTTTGACGAATGGGCAGGATTGGATGTTTTTGATGACAATACTACACCATTAGCCAATCAGGATCATTTTGCTACTCGACGGTATACAGAAGTTGGGTTTAGTTCAACCCCGTTGGTAGAATTTATTGTTGACGAAAAAGATAAAATCTGCGTAGATTATTCCAATCATGTTCAAAAAACCTGTGATTATGCTAAAATTCCTTACAATGAAATTTCTATAATCAATTGGAATAGAGGCAATTTCATTGCCAAGACCACGCGTGTATTGTGTTTGTACAATTCCAGTGAAATATCAAATACTGCATTTCAACAATTAGTCAACTTTGTGAGTACCGGAGGAACATTGTTTTTGCCTACCGTACCTCAAGATAAGCGGTTGGCTTATCTTATGGGGTTTAAACCATCAGCCGATTTTGCCTACGATATTGCATCCAAGGGTTTTCATTTTAATACACCTTTTCTGCCTAGTTTACAAGGCAAAAATTATTTACGTGATTTTAAATTATACGGATATGCCGCATCCAATTTTAATTCGTCCATTCAAGTATTGGCTTCTGCGTCATCCAATTCGAATTACCCTGCCGTTTACAAAAATAGAGTAGGTCTGGGGTCTGTGGTCGTTTTTAACACCTCCAACACATTTCAAAAGGTTGATAGAGGATTGCTTTTTTCTGGTCTTTTACAAGGATTAGAAGGAATTCCGTATCCCATTGTAAATACGGCAACAATTTTTTTGGATGATTTTCCCTCACCACAATACAATTCCAAAGAACAACCCATTGCAGATGAATTTAATTTATCCATGGTTGATTTTGTAAAAAAAGTCTGGTGGCCCGACATGAAAAAAATCAGCCGTACTTATGGTATTCCGTATACGGCCATGACCACATTTGATTACCGCAATAAAATAGTTCCACCGTTTACATTTGATCAATGGAACGAAGAAAAATTTGTGACCAACAACACCAAAGTTCAATTTTGTGATTGGTTGGTTGCTGATGTTGCGCGCAATAAACACGAAGTTGCTTTTCATGGATACAATCACGTATCCTTAGTGAAAGACTATTGGGGAAATTTAGATTACATGGGCATTTCTTTGAAAACGGCTTTGAAAAAGTGGGATATAAGTAACTATGGTGCATTGCCTACTGTGTATGTCCCGCCATCTAATGAAATAGACAAGTACGGATTGGTAACCTTAAAACAGAATATGCCTTCTTTACACTATATGTGTAGTTTATATTTTGGTAAATTGGATACTGGTGGAAATCGAGAATATGATTTTGACCCTATTGAACAATCATTATTTGATTTTCCACGTATATCAAGTGGTTTTTATGTAAATGAAGACCGAAACTACTTCATCCAATCTTTATTTTTATTTACTGGGATTTGGAATCATTTTGTACATCCTGATGATGTCTATCAAATACCTTCAAAATCTGCAACACAAGAAGAAAAAGATGACATGCGCAACGGCGATGAACTAGGCTGGTATACCAGCAAAGGATCCAATCGATCTATGTATGGAGAGTTTACCGGATTAATCAAGCAGATGAAATCAACCTATCCTGCCTTGCAATTTTTGAAAGCGGATGTCGCGGCAAATCGAGTTGTGGACTGGAGAGCTGCACGTTATTCGCATAGGTCTAAAAGAGGGTTTTACCAAGTTGAAAATAGAACAAACTCATCAAATACTAACCAAAGTTGGTTTGTGTTTGCAGAGCAACCCAATGTTTCTCGACTTGAATTTGATTTAGCTGGGCAAAAGCTAAAATTCTACAAAACACCCTACAGTAATGGAGTGTTATTTACCATTACCACACCAAATGCATCAATTACTATTCCAGATCTTCATCAAAAAGCTTTGGGCTCAGTTGACTATCAAAATGCAATTGTTGAGCAAGAGAAAGCAAAACAAGAAGAATTTAACACCCAGGCAGCCGCATTTATTGCAGGAAAAGCTCCCGATGAAGCCCAGTTAGCCTTAATAAATACCTTAAAACGCCTTCGATTGGAACTGCCTACTATTCCTGAAATTGATTCGACCAAATGGAATTTATTTGCCAAACACGAGTCTTGGGAGGGAAGAGCCGAACAAGTATGGAAAATGTATGACAATCACGTGTCAAAATACCCTTCCAAAAACAACATCCTTTATTCTGCTGAACTTGATCGAGTTATAGGTTACCTTAATGATATTGAAAAAGAAAGGTGGATGAGTAAACAAGTGGATGTTGATCCCGAGAACCTTTCCCTATTGCATGCCTATGTGTTGAATTTTGATACCGAGGAATACCGGTCTAAAATTAAAAAAGCCCTTACCCAAATTGATTTACTCGAACGAAGTCCGGAGAGTAAAATGAATTTGGTGCTGCATTTGCTTCAATTTAATCCCGACGAAGTGGCACCAATAGCAGACGGAATCAATCCAGCAGTCGATTACAGCAAAATTGCTACCTCAATGGTTTGGTTTTATGCCGATAAAAAAGACTACCAAAAAGCATTAGATTGGTCGATGTTTGCATCAGATATCGATTTTGTTACCAAAATGAATTGGTTAGTTGAACTCAAAAAATATGAAGAGCTCGAAAAGCAATATACCCAACATATAGCCAGTAATCCTAAGGATGACAAAGCAAAAGCCATTATGAGTGCAGTGTTTCACGAATTAGGTCGTTTTAGAGAATCATGGGTGGTGGCCAATTCAATGCAAGATGGAACAGAAAAAGAACCCATTCGCAAAACATTAAATACAGATGTAGTATACGAATCCGAGCCCTTAATTGACGATTTAATGACCAACGAAAGAGCATTATTTTATCCTGATGTATTGGCATTTATTACCAAAAAACAACGACTTGAAAAGGGAGATGTAATTGATGCACTCAGTTCGGTTGAAACCAATAGAGAATATGTATCTGTTCAAAAAAATCTATTGACTTATACACACAAAGACAAAAAAAATAATTTTCATAGCTTTTCTTCGGCTTATACCCAATTTTTTACACTACCAACTAACAAGGTGTACGGTGACAACTATTATGTGAGTCTTATGGGACTTCAGTATAAGTTTGCAACAGCCATAAAGGATTTAAAACCCCAATACTGGTACAAAGGTCGAGTAGAGGTAGACCGAAAAGCAAATCCTTATGTTCATGCAGGACTCGGGTATAGCAAGGGTAAAACCAACAGTTTTCAATCGGCAGAACTTAATTTATTGCCCGTTGAAACGGCTGCTGGTGTGCGCAAAAAAATGTATGAAATTCGATTCAATTTCTATCAGGATTTTAAATTCATCAAATATGTAAATTCGAGTATTGCCTTTGAGACGAATTATTTTACCCAAGGTATGTTGGGAATTGATACGGTTTTAACACCGCTTCCTCGGGTGCAACAACCACTCGGACGTAAAGTATTTACTGCTATAGATGCCAATTCATATTCGGTGACCACCTTTGATTATGCCATCCGTTCAAGTTTAACCTACAGAATGGTGTATGATAAAGGCCAAATTCGTCGATCAAAATTTTTGCCTTTTACAGAGGGAAGTTACAGTATGGCGTCAATTGAATTACTCGATGGATATCCATACTTTATGTTGCGAAACCGTTTCTATGCTGGTGCGGGTGTGGGTTGGCAATACCAATTAACCAATTTCAATTCAAGAATAGAAGCGGGTTATTTTTATGATACCTATAGTGAGTTCTTTCAACGCTATATAGCCAATGCATCCTATCAAATTGCCAATTATACTAGTATTAACCTGGCTATAGAGTATTACCTACAATCTCGTTTTTACTTCAATACTGTACAGATTGGACTCACGCACAATTTAAAGAAACGAATGAGAAAAAAATAATTAGTGTTTGACAACAAATTTTCGGGTGTCACTCTTTCCGTTTTTGGTAAAGACAAGATAATAAAGCCCATTGGGAAGTTTTTCGGTACTTATTTTTAACTCGTTTTTCTCGGTTTCAAATTCCACGTTTTGCTTTATTTCTTGTGCATTGTAAACCATTATTTGATAAGAATTACAATCTGCAGCTTTAACTGTCAAGGTTTGGTTTGCTGGATTAGGATAAACCGCAATTTCAAAAGTTTTCTTAGTAATTTGAGAAACGGATTCATTTTGTATTTGTATTACATGATTCAACGAATTATATCCTGTATTGGCTTCCCAAATTTGTGTATTTGCCAGTTGAATGGCATAAGCAGGATTTGACGCGAGGGAAGGGGCTTCATCTGGAAAAAATAAATACATACTGTATTCGCCAGTAGGTGTGTTTTCGGGTAGTCTGATGTTCTCGTTTAGCGTAAATGTACTGGATCCAAACCAATACCGAATATCAGTTTTCAAAGGAAGTTTGATTTCATTACCGTCAGTTGAATTGCGCAACACTACATACACTTTACGGGGATTGAATGGAGCAGAAAAACCTGTGTTTTGAAGTGTAATACTCAAGGGTAAATAATCCATCATACCAATGCTTTTAGGAAGTAAAGCCGATTGCAATGAAAAGCGGTATCCCAACTTTTGTTCAATATCAGAAAGACAATCATTTGCACGGAACCCATTAATTACCTCGGGATAGTAATCCAAATTTAAATACGACCAATGAAATTCTTTCATTTCAAGCATGGCCGATGAGCAATCAGTTCTTGGCGCATTCAATGCACAGGTTTCTCCGCCTATAGGAACAAATTTGCTTTCTTCGGCCAAATATTTTCGTTGTTCAACTGGATTGGTAAATGTTCCCGTGTCGGTGGCATTGGCTAAAAAACAATCGTTATGAAAACCAACACGAGCAACTGCAGATTGGTTGTGTGCTTTGCTGTATTGCAGGGGTTCCATACTGAAAAAATTTTGTTTGCTATCAATGTTGCGCAATTGTAGCATCCGATTTGCAGGAAGTGCGTCGAGTAATGCCGTCACAATTTCTTTTCGGTTAGCCAATTGATCGGGGGTCATGGCCTTTTCATCATAGCCCCAACCGCCAAAATCGGCTTGGCTGGTATAATACCATTCACCCCAAGATCCTATAAATCCGGTTTGAAGAACAGCAATTACGTCACTATTGGCTTGTAAAAGCGGTTTGAGTTGTTGAATGTGGCGCAACATCATTAATTTTGAAGCATCACGTTGTCTAATACGTTCGGATTCAGAATACGAAAAACGCACAATCACTTTCATACCAGATTCTCGAATTACTTGAAAATCCTGTTGCATGCGCATCAAATAATCAGCAGGTATATTTCTATAAATGAACGAATTAAGCTGAAAGTTTCGGTATATCAGTGAAATACCTAAATCGGATTTGTACTGCTGCAACATAGTTGCATCAAGTGGAATGTAGTTTTTAGTTGAAGTGGCCGTATGCTTATACAATCCGCGTTCAGGATTTGCAATAGCCTTGTCAGAAGGAACATAAAAAATAGAAGACACTTGAGCTGTTGTGCTCAAGCAAAACCAAATGCCAAGCAAAGCAATATAGTTCTTCATAGTGTTGATTATTTTGTAGAAATTTACTAGAAATTAATTTTCTGATCCAAATATACTTTAATTGCTAATTTCAAAATTTAAAAACATCGATAAAAAGCATTATAATATCGGTAAAATACATTAATTATGAAAATAAGTAAGAAAATTAATATATATTATTATTTGTTTATCCAACTTAAAATTGACAGTTCAAACACTAATTCAAATACAAACAACTTCTAATTAGCATGCATATATTTAAACTATAATTTATATTATGTAAAATAGAAAATTGTTCATTTAATCCTATATACACGTTTGTTTTCTATTGGTATTCCATCTAAATTTACCACACCTATTTCAGATCAACACACATGAATCCCATCGCTAATCAATTGGCTTCATTTCTTAAAAACTATTTGCCATTCAGCATCTTATCTGATTTGGAAATGCTTACAGTTGCCACGCACATTAAAGTTATTCATTTAGAGAAAAACCAAACTTTGTTTCGCATCAATGATATCTTGCACGACAGTTTTTATGTCGTGGCAAATGGCATAATTAATCTTTCGGTAATTTCTGATGCCGAAGAAACCTTTCTCAACAAATGTACCGCTGGTGATGTGTTTGGTTTACGACCTTTTTTCGCCAAAAACAACTACATGATGACAGCCAAAGCCCGTGAAGAAAGTTTGGTGTATGCTATTCCAATTGCTACTTTTCGGCCTTTTGTTGCTCAGAATTCAGAAGTGCTAAATTTTTTATTGGAGAGTTTTGCAACCAATTCGACCAATCCTGGTGATATACAAGCAAAAGGTAAATTGCTGTCAGACAATGTGATATTGGGCAACCAACAAGCGGATATTCAATTGTTTCAGTCGCTTGTGTATACCAAGAAACCCGTTATTTGTACTCCTGATACTTTAGTAAAATTTGCTGCTCAACACATGACTGATATGGTGCTAGATTGTGTGCTCGTAGTACAAGACAAATTTCCTGTTGGTATAGTGACAGATACAGATATACGAACAAAAGTGGCTACCGGCCGATTCTCAATTGATGTGCCTATCGATAAAATAATGAGTAGCCCTGTTATTACCGTTCCAGAGAATGTTTCCTTAGCTGAAGCCCAACTATTGTTGCTTAAACACAATGTCAGTCATTTGTGTGTAACGCAAGATGGCAGTGATAAATCAGCCATAAGGGGCGTAATTCGAGAACACGATTTAATTTTAGCGCAAGCCAGTAATCCTGGTGTGTTAATAAAAGAAATTAAACGAGCTCAAGATGTGGTTTCATTAAAATTGGTTCGAAGCAAGCTCACCGAGTTAATTCAAACTTCGTTGATTAAAAACATCCCCTTATCGCATATTGCCAATATATCATCTGAAATTACAACAGCTTTATTGAAACGTAGTGTTGAATTGGCTATTTTGGATATGGGCTCCCCACCTGCTCGATTTGCCTGGATCAGTATAGGAAGTCAAGCCCGAAAAGAACAATTATTGCTTACTGATGCTGATAATATTTTGGTGTTTGACGATGTGGCTCAAGAACACTTTAGGGATGTGAAAGACTATTTTATTCGATTGTCCAAAAAGACGCTTAGTTTGTTGGAATTTATTGGCTACCCAACTTGCAACAACAGTCATAACTCTACAAATATAGTTTTAGCTAAATCATTGACTGACTGGACAAAACAATATGTAAATTGGATTAAAAATCCAGGTGAAAAAAACAATGAAATTAATGCCATTTTCTTTGATTTAAATTTCGTTTACGGTGAGCCAAAGTTTGAGGAATCCCTCACGGCTACAGTTTTTCAAAATTCATTTAAGAATGCATTGTTTTTCGATTATTTAGGAAATGATGCAATACGCAAACCTGCAGCTCTAGGATTTTTTAAAAAATATAATTTAGAAGAAACGGGGCTACACAAAGATAAATTTGATATCAAAAATAGGCTACAAATGGGGCTAATAGATGGTGCACGTTTATTTATATTGCATCATAACATTCGAGGTATAACCAACACCTACATGCGATTTAAGCAATTGGCTATGGTAGATGTAAAAAATGCAGAGCTCTTTTTGAATTGTGCCGAGGCTTATTTATCGGTTTCCAAGATCAGAACAAGTGAAGGACTCAAAAACGACAGTTCAGGTCAGTATGTTTTGATAGATGAATTATCCAAGTCGGATAAAGAAAAATTAAAATTAGCACTTCAACCGCTCAAGGATTTAGAAGAACTCATAAAAGATACTTTTCAACTCACCAAATTCTCGTAGGTATGCTCGATTGGATCAAACACATACACAAAGACCATCCTGAATTTTGGAAAAATTATTTGGCCAAATTTGAGCATAAATCAACTCGTTTTAGTGTGATTAGTGCCATTGCAACTGGTTTTAGCCCTACGAAGGATGTTATCTTATCGTTTGGTGGAGTTGCAGTTGATCAGCAGGCCATTGTGGTAAAAGACGCATTTGAGGTTGTTTTGCTACAATATACTTTTTTGCACGAAAATGGATTGTCAAATGCCTTTATTTTAGAAAGTGATTTACCAAAATTAAGCGAACCAGAAGCCATTCAAAATTTCGTCAATTTTATAGGAAATTCTATTCTAGTGGGTTACCGAATTAACTATACCATCGAAATGATAAATGCAGCCTTGCAAAAAATGGGTTGTGGCCGTTTGCGAAATGAAGCCATCGACTTGGAGATTATGCACCGTAAATTGCAGGATTTATCTTCAGTATCTCTTACAGAATCTGAATTGTTGGGGTATTACAATGTTCCTGAGTTAGATCCAAATCACACAGCTTTACAGGCCTACTCATTTGCCTTATTGTTCTTAAAACTAAAAGTTCGTTTGGGTATTCGTTAAAAAAAAACACAACCAAATTTGATTGTGTTTATTTGCAACTTCTTTCTGTTTATTTAGATTTTACCTTCCTTTATTTCATCAATAATTTCCGGATTCAATAAAGTAGTCGTATCACCAAAATTACTAAAGTCGCCTTCAGCTATTTTGCGTAAAATGCGGCGCATAATTTTTCCTGATCTGGTTTTTGGTAAACCTGATACAAATTGAATTTTGTCCAATTTGGCAATTGGTCCTATTTGATCAGAGATCAATTGATTGATTTCAACTCGCAAATTATCTTGGTTGCGACTCTCACCGGTTTCTTTCAGAATAACATAACCGTATAAAGCATTTCCTTTGATGTCATGCGGAAAGCCTACAATCGCGCTTTCGGCCACAGCTGGATGCTCGTTAATAGCATCTTCAATTGGAGCTGTTCCCAAATTGTGCCCCGAAACAATTACAATATCATCTACTCTACCCGTAATGCGGTAATAGCCTACTTCGTCTCGCAAGGCGCCATCTCCCGTAAAATATTTTCCCGGAAAAGTTGAAAAATACGTATCAACAAACCGCTGATGATCGCCCCAAATGGTTCTTGCAATAGATGGCCATGGAAATTTTATACACAAATTGCCCGTTACCTGATTGCCTTCAATTTCGTTTCTTTTTTCATCCATCAATACTGGCTGAATTCCGGGTAAAGGCAACGAAGCATAGGTTGGTTTGGTTGGGGTAACAAAAGCTACGGGCGATATTAATATCCCACCGGTTTCAGTTTGCCACCAGGTATCAACAACTGGGCATCGCTTCCCTCCTACGTGGTCGTTGTACCAATGCCAAGCCTCTTCGTTAATGGGTTCGCCTACTGATCCAATGACTTTTAAACTTTTTAAAGGGAAGGGTTGTACAAAGTCTAAACTTTCTTTGGCCAAGGAACGAATAGCTGTTGGCGCTGTGTAAAACTGGGTGATTTTGTGTTTCTCAATTACTTGCCAAAATCGACTAAAATCGGGATATGATGGAACACCTTCAAACATAACCGTAGTGGCTCCATTCAATAATGGCCCATATAATATGTACGAATGTCCGGTAATCCAACCAATGTCAGCGGTACACCAAAAAACATCCTTTTCTTCGTAATTGAATACATTTTTAAAGGTATACGCTGTGTATACCATATATCCTGCTGTAGAATGTACCATGCCTTTGGGCTTGCCGGTTGAACCAGAGGTATATAAGATAAACAAGGGGTCTTCGGCATCCATAATTTCGGCCACATTATTATTTAAAGCAGCGTCTAATAAAGGCTGTAGCCATAAGTCACGACCTTCTTTCATATTGACGACCGTGTTGGTTCTTTTTACAACCAATACCTGTTGAACCGAAGGGCATTTATCTAGTGCTTCGTCAACAATTCCTTTTAAATCTATTGATTTGTTTCCGCGGTAGCTACCGTCTGAGGTGATTACCAATTTGCATTCACTATCATTGATTCGTGCAGCCACAGCTGAGGCCGAAAATCCGGCAAACACAACCGAGTGAATGGCGCCAATTCGGGCACAGGCCAAAACCGCAATTGCCAGTTCGGGAATCATGGGCAAATAAATACACACGCGATCCCCTTTCTGAATGCCTTGTTCGCGCAACACATTGGCCATTTTGGATACGCGCACGTACAATTCGTTATAACTGATGTGTTGGGCTTCTTCAGTTGGATTATTGGGTTCAAAAATAATTGCGGTTTTCTCGCCTCTTTTGACCAAATGTCTGTCGATACAGTTTTTAGTTATGTTTACTTTGGCATTCACAAACCATTTGAATTCGGCTTTTTGGAAATCAAATTCAAATACTTTGTCCCATTTTTGGTACCACGTAAAATTTTCGTCAGCAATTCGATCCCAAAATTTACGGGGTTCTCGAATGGACTTTTTATACATTTTAAAGTAATGCTCTAGGTTTTGAATTTTATAATAGCTCATAGGTTGAAGTTGAAATAAGGTTGTAAAAGTACTTAACTCAACCCAATAAATCATAGCTAATTGATCACAAAAACACTTGAAAAGCTACCCATTTTATCTAAAATATTTCGTGACTATTTACATGCATTTTCACTATTTTTTTAGTTTATTTGTGTACCTATCTTGATTAAATGAAATTTGACTTAGCTAAAATTGATACTAAATTAATTTACCGCTTTTTGACCTCAATAGTTATTCCACGCCCCATTGCGTGGGTATCGACAATTAGTGAGGATGGAATTAATAATTTAGCTCCGTTTTCGTATTTCAATATGGTGGGCGACGATCCCCCACATGTTATGTTTTCTACACGTAGAGACAACAACAGCAACAAAGACACTTTAAATAATGTACTGGCTACAAACCAATTTGTAGTAAATATGGTAACCAAGGACTTGGCCGAACCCATGAATGCTTCGGCAGAAGTTGTGGGGCCAGAAGTAGATGAATTTGCGTTAGTTGGCGTTACGCCTATTCAGTCTGTAAAAGTAAAACCCATGCGCGTGGCCGAAAGTCCCATTCAATTGGAATGTGAATTAGTGCATCATTATTTTTTAGAAGATCATACGCAAGGTGGAGCCTGTGTGCTCATTGGTCGTGTGGTAATGATTCATATTGACGATGAAATACTACTCGACGAATCCCGAATTAATCCCGAATTATACAAACCCATTGCTCGCCTTGGCGGTTCAAACTACTCCGAGCAAGGAGAAATTTTCTCCATCAAAAGAAAGTAAATGAAAATAGCAGTTATTGGTGGCGGTCCCGGTGGACTTTATTTTTCGATTTTGACCAAAAAGGCAATGCCACATTGCCAAATTGATGTGTACGAACGCAATAAACCCGAAGATAGTTTTGGATTTGGCGTGGTGTTTTCGGATGAAACTTTGGGCGAATTCCTAAAACGCGACATGGCATCATACGAACTTATCCGTGATCAATTTGCCTATTGGGATGATATTGTCATCGCACGTGATGGTCAAACCGTGAGCATTGCCGGCAATGGATTTTGTGGTTGTTCGCGCAAAACCTTATTAAAATTATTGCACCAACGTTGTCGTGAGGAAGGCGTGAATTTGCATTTTGAACAGGCTATTGATGAATTGCATCCGTACAAATCTGCTGATATAATTATTGCTTCTGACGGAATTGCAAGTGGTATTCGCAATAAATATCAACAGGAGTTTGGTACCAAAATTGATTTGAAATCCAATCGTTTTGTATGGTTAGGATCAACCAAACCCTTGGATGCATTTACCTACTTTTTTCGCTCTACGCCATACGGTATGATTGTAGCGCACAGTTACCAATATGAAGTAGGAAAAAGCACTTGGATATTTGAATGCAGCAATGAGACCTGGGAAAAACACGGTTTTGAAGTAACCAATGAGACCGACACCATTGCCAAACTTCAAGCCATTTTTGCAGAAGAATTAGACGGACATGGCTTGATTTCGAACAAATCCCATTGGCGTCAATTTCCACATGTGACGAATCAAAAATGGTTTCACGAGAACATTGTATTGCTGGGCGATGCCAAAGCGACAGCGCACTACTCTATCGGTTCGGGTACGAAATTAGCCATGGATAGTGCAATAGGATTATCGGATGCCGTAATCGCCAACCCAACCAATGTGCAAGAAGCTTTTGCACAATACGAAGCCACCCGAAGAAATACCGTAGAGATGATTCAATATGCGGCTTTAGTTTCACTCGATTGGTTTGAAAACATGGATCGTCATAGCCAACATTCTTTTTACAGTTTTGCCTTTGGTTGCATGACGCGTTCCAAAAAAGTAACTTTTGAAAACCTACAGTTACGCGATGCCAGTTTTACTCAAAAAGTGTTGGCTGAGTTTCAACAGCTACATAAAACCATTAGCCACTCGCCTGCTTTTACGACCTTTCAATTGCGCAATATAGAGTTGCCCAACCGAATTGTGATGGCACCGATGGGACAATACTGTGCGGTTGATGGCGAAATTAATGAGTGGCATAACGTACATTATGGTAGTCGAGCAATAGGCGGTGTGGGCTTACTTATAGCCGAATGTACTGCTGTTTCAGAATCTGCCCGTATCACTTTAGGTTGTCCAGGCATTTACACTGAAAATCAAACTACTAAATGGAAGTCAGTTGTTGATTTTATACACGCCAATTCTTCCTCCAAAATAGGAATACAATTGGGACATGCAGGACCCAAAGGCGCGACCAAACTGCCTTGGGAAAGTCAAAATCAATCCATCGAAAATCCTTGGGAATTGATCGCTGCCTCAGCTTATTCCTTTTTACCCAACGGCACCAAACCGAGCGCTATTAAGCTGGATCAGATGAACCAAGTAGTCGATGATTTTGTTCGAGCAACTATAAATGCTGAAGCCGCTGGATTTGATCTCATTGAATTACAAGCCCACCATGGTTTTTTATTGGCTAGTTTTATTTCACCTTTAACCAACCAACGTACCGATGAATTTGGCGGATCTATTGAAAATAGAATGAAGTTCCCGTTGCGCGTATTTCAAGCTATGCGCGCTGAATTTCCCTCACATAAACCCATGAGTGTTCGTATTTCTGCAACCGATTGGGCTCCAGGAGGTATAAGTGAATCAGATGTGCTATACTGCTGTAAAGCTTTTGCAAATGCGGGTGCTGACATTATTCACGTTTCTACAGGCAATACCGTGGCCCACCAACAACCCCAATTGGGACGCATGTGGCAAACACCTTTTTCAGATGAAATTCGAAATAGTGTTCACGTACCAACCATTACAGTTGGTTCCATTCAAGATATTGATCAGATCAACACCATATTACTCAATGGGCGTGCTGATTTGGTCGCATTGGGCAAACCTTTGTTGGCCAATCCTTATTTTGTACGTGAAGCCCAAGCCTATGAAAAAATTAAAGCCAGCGATGTGCCTAATGTTTATGTAAATGGATTTAAAACTGCAGCCGCCAAAATTCAAACTGATCGCAAGCAACTCGACCAAATGAAAAAAGCACTCAAACCCAAAAGCAATAAAAAATAAGTATAATCCATAAAATCTTTTTCTGTATGTCCTATTACCAAGATTCATTTGCCGAAGACCATTTACCAACAATCGAATTACAAGCCGAATATCCATTTGTTAACTTAGAACAGTTTCAGTTTCCCGAAATACTCAATTGTGTTGATTATTTGTTGGATAAACATATACGAGAAGGTCGTGGAAATACTCCCTGTTTACGAACATTTAATGAAGTTTGGACCTACCAAGACCTTTTTAACAAAGCCAATCAAATTGCCCAATTGCTGCAACACGATTTGGAATTTATACCCGGCAATCGCGTACTAATCCGATCAGCCAATAACCCGATGATGGTGGCGTGCTGGTTTGGTGTATTGAAAGCGGGTGGAATTGTAGTTTCAACCATGCCCTTGCTGCGTGCCAAAGAATTGCAAACCATAGTAGAATGTGCGCAAATATCCCACGTGCTTTGTCACGCCGATTTGGCCGAAGAAATGCAGTTGGTCAAATCTAAATATATCAAACAGCTGAAGTATTTTGGCAATGCCGATTTCGATATACATACCAGTCGATTTAGCACGACCAATAACAACTACCCTACCCACAGCAATGCAGTTGCACTAATAGGATTTACCTCTGGCACAACAGGTTTGCCCAAAATGACAGCACATTATCACAAAGATATTTTGACAATTTGTGAAGCTTTTCCGGTTTATTCCTTGCAACCCACAGCAGCTGATATTTTCACAGGAAGTCCACCAATTGGCTTTACATTTGGTTTAGGAGGGTTGGTTTTGTTTCCGATGTATTTTGGTGCTTCTACTTTTTTAATTGAAAAACCTAGTCCAGATATTCTGCTGCAGGCCATACAAGATTATCAAATTACAATCTGTTTTACAGCACCTACTGCTTGGCGCGTGATCACAACCAAAGTAGCCGAATACAACATTAGTTCTTTGCGAAAATGCGTATCGGCCGGAGAAACCTTGCCACTTAAAGTATGGCAAGATTGGTATGATGCAACCGGATTAAAAATTATAGACGGGATTGGCGCCACCGAAATGCTTCACATCTTTATATCCTCAAATGAAGACAATATGAAACCGGGGGCTACCGGAAAAGCAGTTATTGGATACGAAGCCAAAATTGTTGACGAAATGGGTAATGAACTTCCGAGAAATACACCTGGTCGCTTAGCCGTTCGAGGAATTACGGGTTGCAAATACATTGATCGAGAAGACAAACAACGAGAATATGTACAAAACGGGTGGAACCTCACCGGAGATATTTTTAAGCAAGATGAAGAGGATTATTTTTGGTTTGTAGCTCGGGGCGATGATATGATTATTTCATCGGGATATAACATTGCGGCCATCGAAGTAGAAAGTGTACTTTTACAGCACGAAGCAATTTTAGAATGCGCCGTGATAGGATTACCTGATGAGGAACGGGGTATGTTGGTTTGTGCGTACATCGTACTAAAAAATGCCTCATTTGCATCAGAAAGACTAAAAAATGAAATTCAACATTGGTTCAAGCAAAATGCGGCGCCCTACAAATATCCACGCGTGATTCATTTTGTAAACGAATTACCCAAAACGGAGACAGGAAAAATTCAGCGGTTTAAGTTGAAATAGTAGTAAGTATAGCGTAATAAGATATGGCTCAATTTATTAAACAAGAAAAAGTGCGGTTCAAGCACATCGATTATGCGGGAATCGTTTTTTATCCGCGGTTTCTCGAAATGCTCAATGACTTGGTCGAAGATTGGTTTGAAGAAGCCTTGGATCGACCTTTTTCTAGTATGCACGAAACGCATGGTATTCCTACGGTTGACTTGAAAGTACAGTTTAAAAATCCAGCCCGATTAGGTGAAAATTTAACCAAAAAATTATGGGTAATTGAATTAAAAAATTCTTCCATCATTTGTGGTTTTGAATTTGAAAATAATGCCAAGTTAACTGTTTTATCAGGAGAAGTAACCTTGGTAAATGTGGCCTTCAATACGGACCGAAATGGCATCAAAGCAGAAGCTTTTTCAGATGAAATGAGGGAGGTAATTAGAAATTATGAGTTATGAGTGACTAGTAATTAGTGATTAGTAATTAGTGATTAGTAATTAGTGACTAGTAAAAAAATGAATACTTTTAAATAAAAAAACTAACCATGGTTATCCCGATTAATAATATTGATGTTTGCATTAATTTAGGTTTTTATACTATTATAACTCATAATTCATAACTCCTAATTCATAACTAGTAAAATGGATTTCAAAAAATGTAAAGCCGCAACGGTTCAAACTTCCCCCGTTTTTTTAGATGTCGAAAAAACAATAGCCAAAGCGATTTCGTTTATTAAAGAAGCGCATGATAATGGGGCGCAACTGATTGCTTTTCCTGAGGTTTTTATAGCCGGATACCCCTATTGGAATTGGATCATGACGCCGGTGCAAGGCAGCAAGTGGTATGAAGAATTGTATCGCAATTCGGTAGCTGTATCGGATGAAAGTATGCAGCCATTGTTTCAAGCGGCCCGTGATTTCAATATGCACATCGTAATTGGAATTAACGAACGTGGTGATTCCTACGGTGAAATTTACAACACCAATTTAATTATTGATAATCAAGGAAAACTGGTTGGAAAGCACCGCAAATTGTTGCCCACTTGGGCCGAAAAACTCACCTGGACTTCGGGTGACGGTTCGTCGTTAAAGGTTTACGACACCGCTGTTGGGCCAATTGGAACCTTGGCTTGTGGCGAAAACACCAATACCTTGGCTCGTTTCACTTTGCTTTCCCAAGGCGAATTGATTCATATAGCCAATTATATTTCCTTGCCTGTTGCGCCTCCCGATTATAACATGGCCGAGGCAATAAAAATACGGGCAGCCGCTCATTCGTTTGAAGGTAAATTATTTACCATTGTTTCGTGTTCTACCATTTCACAAGAAATTAAAGATACTTTGCGTGCCGATGTTCCCAATATTGATGAATTACTCACACGAGAAAACTCGGCGTTTTCTGGATTTATTGGACCCAATGGTGCTGTAATTGGCGAACCACTCATTGATGAAGAAGGCATCATTTATGCTGAAATTGATTTGGCCAAATGCATACAACCCAAGCAAATGCATGATATTTTAGGCCATTACAACCGTTTTGATATTTTTGATTTACGCGTAAATACTGCCCCTACTCGAAAGATTACTTTTTTAGATAATCACGAGGAGTTTAATAAAATTGAGTGATTAGTAATTAGTAATTAGTGATTAGAATAAAGAATTAAGTATTAAGATCGTTTTTCATGGAAGATAAATTTTCAGATGACCAACTGGGTCGCGCAAGAGTGCAAGATTCTCCCGAATTGTTAAAGTATTACAAAGAATTAGAAACCCTTGGCGCAGGTGCTTTATGGACCGTTGCCAATGACATCGAGCCCTGGGAACCCAGATCATCTTCTGTTCCTATGCTTTGGAAATATGCAGATTTACGTGATTTAGTGCTCAAATCCTCCGAATTGGTTACACCCGAACAAGCCGGTAGACGTGTCGTTTATTTAGTAAATGACAAACGAAAAGACGTTTCGGCCGCCGTGGGTTGGTTGTATACCGGAATTCAAGTTACTCGACCTGGCGAAAGTACGTCGGCACACCGCCACAAAGCTTCAGCGCTGCGATTTATCATGGAAGGCAGCAAAGGATATACCGTAGTAGATGGAAATAAAATCATGTTAGAAGTCAATGATTTTGTGATTACGCCAAATTCTACCTGGCACGAACACGGAGTAGAAGCCGATGGCGAAACCTGCATTTGGCAAGACGGCTTGGATATTCCTTTGGTAAACGCCCTCGAAGCAAACGATTATGCCGTATTTGATGGCAAACAATCGTTGGATTACCCCATCAATTATTCTCCAATTACCTATGGTTGTGCTGGATTGATTCCTGCCGATGTAAATTGGGACAAACCCTATTCTCCGCTATTTAAATTTTCCTGGAAAACCGTTTATCCGTCGCTATTGGCGGCCTTAGAAGTAAATCAACTCAATGCGTTTGACGGTTTACTCATGCGTTATTCGAATCCGCTTACGGGAGGCCACGTTATGCAAACCATGGGAGCAGCCATGCAATTATTACCTGCCGGATTCAAGGGGAAAGCGCACAAACACACCGGATCATTTGTATACCAATGTGCCAAAGGGAAAGGCTATAGTATCATCAACGGAAAACGCTATGACTGGCAAGAACGCGACATATTCTGCGTACCTTCTTGGGCGTGGCATGAACACCACAATTTATCCGAGACGGAAGATGCCTGTTTATTTAACTTCAATGACTTACCTGTAATTGAGGGCTTGGGCTTATACCAAGATAGAGAATATGCTGAAAACAATGGCCATCAACAGATCAACGAATAACGATTTTTGAATTTTACAAAACACCAATGAAACTACTCACCTACAAAACAGCTAATTCTGATGCCCGTTTGGGATTTTTACACAACAACCAAGTGATCGACATGGAGGATTTTGGTGACATATCCAATTTTCCGTTGCCAAATGACATGTTAGAACTCATTGACATGGGCATTGAACTCATTGCCGAATTGAACGAAATGGTAGCAGAAACGCCCGAGAATTTCTTTACAGAGATAGCTTATTCGCTTGACGAAGTTACCTTTTTGGCTCCTATTCAAAAACCGCGCAAGAACATCATTGGCATTGGTTTAAATTATACCGAGCATGTTGCCGAAAGTGCCCGAACGTTGGACACCACAGGAAAATTGCCGCAAAAACCGATTATTTTCTCAAAACCTCCTACTACGGTTACCGGTACAAATACCGAAATAATCAAAAACACCAAACTTACCGCCCAATTAGACTGGGAAGTAGAACTGGCAGTAGTAATTGGTAAACACGGAAAATACGTTCCCAAATCGGAAGCCATGGATTACGTGTATGGTTATACAGTTATTAATGATATTTCGGCACGTGATTGCCGACGAGAAGGCCAATGGATTGTTTCGAAAGGACAAGATACTTTTGCGCCAATGGGGCCTATTTTGGTTACTGCCGATGAGATTGCCAATCCGCATAACTTGAATTTATCTCTGAAAGTAAATGGGGTTGAAAAACAAAATTCCAATACAAAATTCATGCTTTTCAATATCAACGATTTAATTGAGGATTTAAGCACGGTATTTACCTTAGAGCCCGGAGATATTATCGCAACCGGTACACCTGCTGGTGTAGGTGCCGGACGTGATCCGCAAGAATGGCTGTATGATGGCGATGTGGTGGAAGCTACTGTGGAAGGGATTGGAACTATCGTGAATACGGTTAGGGAGATTTAGTGATTAGTGATGAGTTGATTAGTGATTAGTGGATTAGTAAAGAGTTATATGTTATTAATTGACAATAAATCGTAAAACTTAAACTTTTAAAATGAAAAAATTTAGAATAGGGCAAATTGTGCCCTCGTCAAACGTAACGATGGAAACTGAAATTCCAGCAATCTTCCGTGCGCGTGAATCGGTGCTTCCCGAGCGATTTACTTTTCACAGCAGTCGCATGCGCATGAAAAAAGTAACCAAAGAAGAACTCGAAGCGATGGACGCCATGAGTTTGAAATGTGCCCAAGAATTATCAGATGCCCAAGTGGATGTAATGGGCTATGCCTGTTTGGTAGCTATTATGAGCATGGGACGAGGGTATCACTGTGTTTCGCAAGTTAATTTGCATCAAGAAACTATTGCCAACGGCTTCCCTACTCCTATTATTACTTCAGCCGGAGCTTTAATAAATGGGTTGAATGTATTAGGCGCCAAACAAATTTCAATCATCACACCCTACATGCGACCGCTTACTGATATGGTGGTAGATTATATAGAACACCAAGGCATTAAAGTAAAAGAGAGCATTGCCCTTGAAATTCCTGATAACTTGGAAGTAGCTGCCCAAAATCCGTTGAATTTACTTGAGATATACAAGCAATTGGATCTCACTGACGTGGACGTATTAGTTGTTTCGGCCTGCGTGCAAATGCCTTCGCTCGAAGCAATAGATCTCATACAAGCCGAATGTGGCATACCGGTTACCTCGGCAGCCGTATGCACGACATATGAAATGATGAAAGCTCTCGGAATTTCATCGAGCTCACCCATTGGTGGTGAATTACTTTCAGGAAAATACTAGCTTACCTCTTAAGACTAAAGTGCGATTTGAATTTTTTCATATCGCCTTTTTCTTCATATTCTACAAGGAACCAATAATCTGAAGCCGGCATAGGAGCACCATTGTAGGTTCCATCCCAGCCTTCTCCATCTGGGGAAAGTTGTTTTAGTAATTTACCCATTCGGTCAAATATATATATACTAGCCGGTAAATTACTCAATTCGAATAGATTCCAATTGTCATTAAACCCGTCGCCGTTTGGCGTAAAAAATCTTGGGTAATCAATTATCAACACTTCCAACGTTTGATAATCTGGTACAGAACATCCAGTGGCATCAAAAATTGTTAGTGTATGTGTTCCATGTGCTACTTGGTCAAATACAGGATCTGTTTGAATTGGTCCAAAATCCAGTTGATACAAGAAGTTTCCCGGAGGTGTCACTACTACTTCAATAGTTGGATTGGCGGCAAATGCATCACTTACAGTATAGGTAATTACTGCATTGGTAAATTGTGGCTGATTGATGGTAACCGAAATGGTTTGCGGAAGTGCACAGGAATTTGGCAACGGCGTAAAAGTATAGGAGGCAGCTGTGGTATTATCTATAATTGCAGGCAACCAATTACCTGAAATTCCATTAGGCGATGTAGATACTAATGCAGGTGCACTGCTGTTTATACACAAGGAAAGATCAATAAAATCTGGAGTTGCAGGTTGATTAACAACTAAATTAAGCGTTTGAGTAGTAGCACAAGTCGTGGCATCGGGAGTAAATACATAACTTCCACTCAATAAATTATCAACAACAATAGGAAACCATGTTCCCGAAATACCATTGGGTGAACTTGCTGCTAATGTGGGGGCTACATCACCTGCACAAATGGGACTTAATGCCGCAAAATCTGGGCTAGTTCTACGAATTAAACGTACACTTAAGGTTTGATTGCTTGAACATTGACCAGCTGTTGGTGTAAAAATATAAGTTCCATCTACAGTATTGCTAATGGTTGCAGGATTCCAATTTCCGGAAATGCCATTTGGAGATACACTTGCTAAAATTGGACTTGGATTGTTTTCACAAAATGGGATAATGGCGGCAAAATTTGGAACAACATTGGGTATAACATTGACCAACATAGTTGGATTGGTATTCACCACGCATTGATTGATTGCAGGAGTAAAAGTGTACAAGGTATTTCCTAAAATTGTTGTGTCAATCGATGAATTCCAGGTTCCAACAATTGGTGGTGTATTGTTTGAATTTGTAGGTAAAACAGGAGGAATGCTGTTTTCACACAATACCGGAATAGCGGTAAACAAAGGAGTAACCGCTGCTGTCACTGCAACAGTTAGCAATTGTGTTTGCGCACAGGTATACAGCAGTGGATCGGGTGTAAAGGTATAGTTTCCGCCACTTACATTACTTATTACAGCGGGAGACCAAGTGCCCGATACCCCATTGGGTGCAGTAGTTGACAAAATTGGAGCTGTTGAACCCGAACAAATAGAAGGGATAGCTGCAAAATCAGCAGTGATTAAATTATCTATTGTAACCGCTAGCGTTTGACTCGTGCTGCATTGATTGGCCGAGGGTGTAAACACATAATTACCAGATGTGCTGTTACTAATTGTTGCTGGCATCCAAGTTCCGGTAATTCCATTTGGGGAAATTGTAGACAAAGTAGGTACTGTACTGCCAGCACATATTGAACCAATAGCAGCAAAGTTTGGACTTACATTTGGATTAACCGTTACAGAAATATTAACTGGAATTGATGAAACGCATTGTCCGCTTGAAGGAGTAAAAATATGATTTGTTGTGCCAAGCAAAGAGGTATTAATACTGGCCGGACTCCAAGTACCTGTAATTGCCGGAGTGTTGGTAGATGAAACTGGTAACACTATAATTGGAGCTGTAGCACTTTGACAATAAGTAGTTGGTATACTTGCAAACGTGGGTGTTACAGCAGTTGTAATTGATACAGCAAGGGTTTGTGTATTGGCACAGGGGAACAACAAATTGTTTGGTGTAAATACATAATTACCAGCCACCGTATTACTCACCACAGCAGGATTCCAAGTACCAGAAATACCGTTTGGACTTGTTCCCAACAAAATAGGTGCAGTTGTTCCTTCGCAAAATGGGGGTATCGAAGCAAAATCGGGAGTAGTAAAGGTTGTGCATGGAGAATGACATGTTGCAGTATCAGACGAAACACAGGGAGCCCCTACTACAGAAGTGATCGTAAAGGTTACATAAGTTCCAGGGCCAGCAACAGGAATTGATATACTAGAAGGTGAAGCAATATAACCTGAAACCAATGGTCCACCTGCTATCGAATAGGTATAGTTGTATCCAATATAGCCTGTAACATTCGACCAATCAAAAAACACCGACGTTGGTGTTGATCGACTTGAATCACAAAATAAGTTTAATGATTCATTAAAATTTTGCGTAACAGTGACAACTAATGGTACGCGTGTGCTTTCACAAATGCCATTGCTTTGAGAAACGTAATAGGTGGTGTTTCCAACTGTAGTTGTTGACGGAGTTGGTGCTGTAGTTGAGGCAGTACCACCGGTTGCTACAGTATACCACTTTAGTGTGTTTCCAGCTGTAACAGTAGCCACTAATGGTGTAGCTATACTATTTTGACAATAATAAATTGGTGTTGTTACCGTGGGTGGATTTGCTGCTATTGCATTATTTATCTGAATTGTATTGGGTAATGAAACACAGCCAGTTGTTATGTTTCTAACCAAAACATTATACGTATTGGGAACCACATTAGAAAAGAGTGTCGCACTCTGAAAGCTTGTACCATTTATGCTGTATTCAAAATTTGACCCCAACGGAGCTGTTACAGTTATACTTCCAGTAGCAGTAACACAAGAAGGTTGAGCCGTATTGATTAATGGAGTTGCTGGTAAGGAAGGCATAGTGGCAATCACTGTAGTTGCATTTGAGCAACCGGAAACAGGATCAAAAGCGGTGAGCGTAAAAGTACCGTTTTGAGTAGCAGTAGCTGGATTTGGAGAGTTTGCCGCCAAGCCTGGACCATTCCAAGTAAGTTGTACGCCCAAAGTAGTTGAATTTCCTATGAGTTTCACACCACAGTTTGGGGCATTCCCAGTTGTAGCCGAAACATTTGGCAATGCAGCTGTAGCGGTAATCGTTAGGTTTTGAGCAAGAGAACTACAGCTAGTACCAACTATTCGAACACGAACCGGATAGGTGTTTGCAGCTAATCCAGAGAAAACTGGACTGCTTTGGTAGGAAGTTCCATCAATACTGTACTCATATGTAACTCCTAATGGACTTGATACTGTAATGGTTCCCAATGGCGTACTGCATGTAGGTTGGCTCGTTACTGATGCAGCTAGAACAGGAATTGGGCTTACAGAAATTGTTTTTGTGGCAGTGAGTGAACAGGTGGTTGTAGTGGTGAAGGTAATGTCATCAATTGCAAAATCATTACCTGCAGAATTTATGTTTCTGTTGTAAAGTACTATATCCGCCGAATTGCTACTTAATGAATTCCAAGTGTAAGTAAATTGAACCCAACGCAAGGCAGATGCACAATTTATATCGGTTGGCGCCAATCTAAATCCAACAGAAACACCATTGATAAACACTTCAATATTGGCTGGGTTGTTGCTAACCACGGATTGTATCCAAAATCCAAAATTATAGGTTCTGTTGTTTACTACGGGTACGGTTTGTCTCCAGACTATTGAATTGGCAGTAGTCGCACCATCGGCTACTAACATTCTTCCGGTACCCGAAGTATGATCTCCACAATTTGTAAAGGCATTAAACCAAGCTTGTGGATTAGTAACTACTCCGTATGCGTTTTGTGCTCCTCCAACAGGTGCAGCTGCTAAAAATTGATAATTGGTAATGAAGCCTGTATTGCCTGCCGAAAAATCACCATTGGTAATTAAGTTGGTTGTAGTTGAGGTACTAGAATTAATTGTATAGGTCGTTGGCACAGTTGGTTGAACGGTTTGTGTTGTGGCATTCAAATTGGTTATTCCAGCATCATTTGGGTTTGATGACCAGGTGTAATTCGACGCACCATTGGCTGTAAGTGTAACGGTTTCACCTACACAAATAGATGTAGATGAGGCGGTTATACTTATATTAGTTGGATCGGTTATGGTAATTCCATTTTGTGATACTTGAGTACCCCCTGAATCCAAAACCGAAACTGAATAGGTTCCCGGAGTCAAGTTATTGAATACTCCAGTGTTATTGGTTGCGCTACTTGTTCCAGACAAAGTATACGTAACATAGGGTGGAACACCATTAACTCCACTAACAATTATAGTTCCATCATTGGCGTTTGGACATGTAGGATTTACAAATGAAGAAGTGATTGACAAAGGCGGTAATATTGCCACCAATGAAATATCGTCAATAGCAAAATCATTGCCAACTCCCCCACCTGCTGTTTGAGTATCGGTCATCCAAATCTGTGCATTACTGGTTGTTGCTACCCATTGGTAGGTTACTTTTGTCCAGGGCGATGGGTTTCCAAGTGGGCATTGTGTGGGGCCAAACAGCAACGTTAGTGGCCCTGTAGTTCCATTGGTATTTACGGCTATTATGGCAGAATTTGCCGCAGTATTGGTAGCCGAAATAGAACGAATCCAATAACTAAATTGATAGGTTCTGCCTGAAATTACACCTATGCTTCCGCCGTTTACTAATTCCCAAAATTTGTCACCTGCATTTCCAGACCCATCAACAACCATCATTTTACCAAAACCTGTAGTATGGTCGCTTGAATTACAAAAATTGGCATTGTTCATGGTAAACGAATCGGTTGTCAATAAGTAATTCCTTGGATTACTTACTCCAGGTGTGAAGGGTAAAAAATAATTGGTTTGAAAACCTACGCCCGCTCCCCCGCTTTCAAAGTCCCCATTAATCAATAAATTTTGTGCGAAACTATATTCTATGCCTGAAACGAATAAAAGCAGAATTGCATATATAAACTTTGTAAGTTGATTCATCTTGTTTTAATTTAATAAGCTATACAAGCTAGTAATGTTTCTTCTAATCGGGATTTACCCATAAATTGATCTTCAAGGGCTTTAGTAAATGGAATTGGACTGTCTAAACTGGCTACACGTTTTACAGGACCGTCTAAATATTCAAAACATTCTTCCATAATGAGTGCCGATATATCACTGGCTATTCCACCAAACTCGGTATCTTCTTGTACGATAATGGCTTTGTTTGTTTTTTTAACTGAGGCAAAAATGCTTTCCGTATCCAAAGGTTGTAATGTGCGTAAATCAATTAAATCAGCACTAATTTCGGGATGTTTTTCTAAAACTTCTATTGCCCAATGAACGGCAGCTCCAAACGCTATAATACTAATTTGATTTCCTTCTTTAATCAATGAGGCCTTACCAAAAGGAAGGGTGTAATAATCAGTAGGTACATCTTGATACACACTGCGATACAATTGTTTATGTTCAAAAAACAAAACCGGATTGGGATCATTAATGGCTGTAGCCAATAGGCCTTTAGCATCATAAGGGAAAGCGGGATAAACCACTTTTAAGCCTGGAGTTTTGGTAAACCAAGCCTCGTTGGTTTGGGAATGAAACGGTCCAGCTTGTGTTCCTCCACCGCATGGCATGCGCACCACCACATCGGCGTTTTCTTGCCAACGGTAATGAACTTTGGCTAAATAGTTGACAATGGGGTTAAAACCAGTTGAAACAAAATCGGCAAACTGCATTTCAACAATGGCTTTGCATCCGTTTATTGAAAGTCCCATTCCGGCTGAGACCACAGCACTTTCACAAATGGGCGTGTTTTTAATGCGTTCCTTGCCATAGGCTTCAACAAAACCCTCCGAGATTTTGAAGGCACCACCATATTCGGCTATGTCTTGCCCCATCATAACTAAGTTAGCATGGCGATCAAACGATTGTTTCAATCCTTGGGTTATTGCATCTACAAAACGGATGGATTGGGTTTCGTTCCCTGGCTCAATGGATTCAAATGAATAGGGTTTGTATACATCGTTCAACTCCTCATTGTAAGAGGCTATAATTTCCGGTTCATTGGTAGCTATGGACCAATGTTCATCAATTTCTTGTTTAAATTCAGCTCGAATTTTAGCATCTAATTCAGCAGTAAGTATACCAAGACTCAGTAAATAATTTTTATAATTATCAACCGGATCTTTTGCTGCCCATGCATCCATTAGTTCTTGAGGTACATATTTTGTTCCACTGGCTTCTTCATGCCCGCGCATTCTAAAGGTCTTGAATTCCAATAATACAGGTCGTGGATTTTCGCGCATCGAGTCAACCAATTGGGTTAATTGAGTATACACGTCAAGTATATTGTTTCCATCAATGATATGACTTTCAATACCATATCCAACGCCCTTATCGGCTAAATTCGAACAACGGTATTGTTCGTTTGTAGGAGTTGATAATCCATAACCGTTATTTTCAATGATGAATAAAACAGGTAAATCCCATACGGCAGCAATATTTAGCGCTTCATGAAAATCACCTTCAGATGTAGCACCTTCACCCGTAAAAACAGCCGTAACATGATTATTTTTTTTGAGTTTATCTGCTACCGCAATGCCATCAGCTACACCCAATTGCGGACCTAAATGGGAAATCATCCCAATTA
Organism: Flavobacterium sp.; assembly: GCA_018883065.1. GTDB lineage: Bacteria > Bacteroidota > Bacteroidia > Flavobacteriales > Flavobacteriaceae > Flavobacterium. Next base: position 2,414 of record VEQT01000031.1, on the reverse strand, counting down.
TTTTATACTCTTGTGTGCCAAAATGAAAACTACGATCACGTCCTTTTGTGAAACCATTGGCTTTTCCTTGCCATTGAGAAAACAAGCGATGAAGAGGGATTTCACGGCCAGTAAACACACCTAAATTGCGGTGCATGGGTAAAATATATTCGTCAGGTTTAAGTACAGCTGTAACTCCTACTGCAATTGCTTCTTGTCCTACACCAGAAAACCATTTAGATACTTTTCCTTGGCGTATAAGAATAAGCATTTTTTCCTCAATCATTCGAGGTTTGAGTAATTTCTTGTATAAGGAAAGTAAACTATCGTCGGATAGGTCAAGGCGATTAAAATCCATAATGTGTAATACGTAGGTTGTTTAATTTAATCGGTAAAAATAGTAAAAACATACAAATATATTCGATCCTATTGCAAGTAAATACAAGAGGTATTACCAATGTTAATTTAATTTTTAGTTACTTTTGTTTTTCAATTTACAAGCAACTTGCTTAAATAAATTTATATCGTATGCAACAAATTCCTAGTGTAGATCTACGTGATTTCCTGTCGGAAGATCCGGCACGTAAACAACATTTTGTAAATGAAATCGGTAAAGCCTATGAAGAAATTGGCTTTGTGGCTTTAAAAGGTCATTTCTTAAGCGATAAATTGGTCGCTGATTTATACCAAGAAGTCCGTCATTTTTTTGACCTTCCACTTGAAACAAAAGAAAAATACGAGATTCCAGGAATTGGTGGCCAACGTGGCTATGTTTCATTTGGAAAAGAACACGCCAAAGGCCGGTCGACAGGCGACTTAAAAGAGTTTTGGCATTTTGGTCAATATGTTGATGCCCATTCGAAATACGCCAATGAATATCCCGAAAACGTAACGGTTACAGAATTGCCTTCTTTCAATTCAATTGGTAAAGAAGCCTATCAAATGCTAGAAAAAACTGGTGTTTATGTATTGCGTGCATTGGCTCTTTACATTGGAATCGATGAATTCTATTTTGACCCATTTGTACGTGACGGAAATAGCATTTTGCGTCCTATCCACTACCCTCCCATAACCGATGAACCCAAAGATGGAGCAGTACGTGCTGCAGCCCATGGTGATATAAATTTAATCACCTTACTTATGGGAGCACAAGGAAAAGGATTACAAGTTCAAAGTAATAATGGAGAATGGATTGATGCCATGGCTCAACCTGATGAACTGATGATTAATGTGGGCGACATGCTTTCACGACACACCAACAATAAACTCAAATCGACCATTCACCAAGTAATAAATCCACCACGTGAATTGTGGGGAACTTCGCGCTATTCTATCCCGTTTTTTATGCATCCAGTAAATGATATGCCACTCAATTGTTTGCCTGAATGCATTGACGAAAATCATCCAAAAGCATTTGAGGACATTAGTTCTGGAGCATATTTAGAGGAACGATTGATTGAGTTGGGATTGAAGAAATAGAAAGAAAATCCGAAAATTAAAGATAGCAACACAGATTTAAGAAATCTTAGAAATTATTAAAATTTGTTCTTAAATTTCATGAATCTGTGTTCAAAAAAACACAAGCCAATACAATAGCAACACTGATTTAATAAATTGGAGAGATTTTAATAATTTATCGTAATTTATCAAATCTGTGTTCAAAAAAACACAAGCCAATACATTAGCAACACTGATTTAATAAATTTGGAGAGATTTTAATAATTTATCTTTAATTTATCGAATCTGTGATCAAAAAAATACAAGCCAATACAATAGAAACAATGATATAGGAAATTTGAGAGATTCTAATAATTTATTTTTATTTCTTGAATCTGTGTTCAAAAAAATACAAGCCAAATAAAATTTTTACAATGAAATTCCCACATCAAGATATAACACAAAGTATTATAGGTATTTATTACGATGTTTACAATGAAATGGGTTATGGTTTTCTTGAGAAAGTATATCAAAATGCAATGATAGTAGAATTACAATCAAGAGGTTTTGAAATTGAAAGTCAAAAGAGAATAAATGTCTATTATAAACAAACTATTGTTGGAGAATATATTCCAGATATAATCGTAAATAATTCAGTTATTGTTGAATTAAAATGCGTAGAATATATTAGTGAGTCGCATCAAGCACAATAAATAAACTATTTAAAATCAACTGAATGTGAAGTTGGCTTGTTATTAAATTTCGGAAATGACCCGCAATTTCTTAGAAAAATTTATACCAATGATATTAAAAAACGAAATATATAATAAATTGAAATTCTATTTTTTGAATATTTAATTATGGATTTACAAGACCAACTCAAAAAACTTTTTCCCGATCACCAACCAAGTAAGGATCCAATAGTTGATGTACAAATTCCTCCTACGTTATTAATCCAAAAAGAGCCTTTGCTTTGTCAATACGAAAAACGAAAAGGC
>VEQT01000092.1 GCA_018883065.1 Flavobacterium sp. | reverse complement strand
CTCATGTATGCATCAGATGCAATTCCGCCTTGCTGCAATTCAAAGTCTGAAAAGGTTTGGAATAATGCAAGTGTAGATTGCCGTACTATTGTGTATTCTGTAAGCATTTCTTGGAGTTTACGTTGATTTGCTTTGGGATTGACCACCAAAGCATATGCATCCTCGTTATAACCCGGCAAATGGGTTTGATCCATTCGAGCAAATCGCAGTGCTCGGTAGGCAAAAATGCGTTCGGTGTCTATGAGATGCTGAATAATTTCTTTAATGGTCCATTTGCCTTCTGCATATCGATAATCAAATTTTTCGAGTGGAATGTGTTGAACAAATTTGATAAACCGGTGTAAACTAATTTCTAATTCCTCAAGTAACGTATATTCAGCGCTTACCGTTTTTACATAGTTGGAGTAAAAAGTTGAATATTCGTTGGTAGGTAGTTCGTTAATGTTCATCTTATGTGGGATAAAAAAAATAGGATGTACTACTACATCCTATTGAAATTACTTTGTAAATCTAGTTACATATTTTTGAATATGGTATGCATTAAGCGTTTTTTATCGTTGATGCTTTCATCTAATGAAATCATAGTTTCGGTACGGTAAACCCCCTCGATATCATCAATCATGAAAATAACATCTTTGGCGTGTTTGGTGTCTTTGGCTCTAATTTTACAAAAGATATTGAATTTACCTGTTGTAACATGAGCAACGGTAACGTATGGAATTTCACTTATTCGCTCCAATACAAACTTAGTTTGAGAGGTGTTATTCAAGAAAACCCCAACGTAAGCAATAAATGAATACCCTAATTTTTCATAATCCAAGGTTAATGTTGAACCCATTATAATGCCTGCATCTTCCATTTTTTTTACACGAACGTGAACAGTCCCTGCAGAAATCAATAATTTTTTGGCGATGTCAGTAAAGGGTACACGCGTGTTATCAATTAGCATGTCTAAAATTTGATGGTCTACTTCGTCTAATCTGAACTTACTCATAATCCGTTGTATCTAGTTAATTTTATTAATCAATACAGCAGAGACTTTTAAACTTGAAGACCATTTTCAAACTGGGGGCCTCCCTCCAATGAAAAGTTTGCTTCTAAACCTAGCGTTGGATACAAAATACCGTTGGCATTAAAAACCAAATTATGGCAATCGTATGTATGATGTCCAACAAAGGAATCGAGTTGATCGATTTTTGAAATAATGGCTCTAAAAACCACATCTCCTTCTTGCAAGATCTCTGTGTATTGAGCAGCAAAATTGATAATTTTTTTGCTACCATCACAACAAATCGTGACATTTTTATAAACAAAATCATAAAAATTCGGAAAATTTTGAGGAATATTCATATAATCTTCAATATCATTGCGAACTATATCGTTTTCGTAAATAGACCGTAATCCAGAAATTAGAGCAATAAAAACAAACTTGCGCGTTTTTTCACGAAGATAATCAGATGGGAAATGCCCTGCCTCTATTAAAATGGTGGGAACTCCAGCAGCCTGAAATGAATCACCCACGCAATTGATATTAAAGGTATCATCAAATCGGCCTATACGATTGGGAATAAACTGCTGCAATTCATTGTGCATCGCATTAATAACGCGAACAGCTTGCAAACGAACGGCATTGTACGTACAAAGCGAATCAAAAGCCGGAGCTAAAAAAGAAACTGTAGCTGGTAAACCCGTATAACCAACTCCAAATATAGTGCGCTGGTCGTGCAAGTTGTAACAATAGTCGGGTTGAAATGAATCAAACGCCTGTTTCAAAACCACACTTTCGGGTTGGGTTCTGTTTTGCGCATCCCGATTCAAATCAACCCCATTGGCATTTTCTCGGGTATATAGATG
>VEQT01000030.1 GCA_018883065.1 Flavobacterium sp. | reverse complement strand
AAAAAAATAAAAGTATTTGAATATATTCCGGTACTCAACCCAAATACAAAAAACAAACTAACCAAAACCAAATAATCAATAATATGACACTCTACGTACAAGGAAAAAGCAAGAAAGCACTAAACGAACTGCTCGCCAATGGCACAACAGTTATCGGCACTGAATATTCGCTCAGACAGCCACAAAATTACGCCTTAAACAGTGACCTACCACACGGCACTGTGATCAAGGTGTGGGAGAAAATAATCGCAAGCAGCCCATACGCCAAAGCATACGGTACATGGGATGGCAGCAAAATTAAATAATCACATGAGCAACGAACGAACAATGGATCAATTATCTAACGAGGTTAAAAGCAAGGTCGAAGTTATTCATCAGTATCTAAAACATATTGAACAACTCGAATCGGAGAAAGCGGAGTTGGTTTCGGACAAAGCGGAGTTGATTATGGCTTTGATTTTAGCTAATGAGAAAATAGATGATATTGATATGCACTCAAAAAACTTTGACATCATCCAAAAATACGCCAAGAAATGAGATTCTACCTACTTGCATCCTTCCTCTTCGTCGCTATCCTGTGGCACTCATGCTGGAGCGACTGCAATCCCTACAAAATGATCGACCCTATTGAAGTCGATTCGTCGATGTACGTGCAAAGACCGTATGTTGACTCACTGCAACCTGATACTATTAAATGGAAAACAGAACTATCTAACCAGATACAAGAAAGCGAGAACCCATAATAAAAAACTATATCCTACAAGATATAGCAACCCCCGCAATAAACCAAATTATATATTAAAGCATATAACGGTTTGCGTATAAGAGCCGTTTTAATGGCTTTTATACGCTGTTAGCACCAGTTAAAGTGCGTTGGAATTAACAACTAAAAACTAATAAAATGAATTGGATTAAAACAAAAGAACAACAACCAGAAAGGCAAATAAACGTGAGATATTCACAAGTGCCTTGTTTGGTTTATTACAAAAAACAAGTAATGATATTACAATTTAATCACGAACACGAATGCTGGGATGATGAAGATGGTGATGATTATTGCTGTGATATTGAAAGTGTAGAATATTGGATGCCCTTACCCGAACCACCGAGCGTTGGCTAATTGCTACTAACGTCCCGCAGCTTGTTGCCAGTGCGGGATTAGGAAGCAGAAATTTACAACTTAAAAATAAATTACAATGGAAGCAGAAAATTTGAATGAACCGAAAAGCCCCGCATTGCAACAAGGTGATGTTAGCAGCAGGGCGTATTATGAAGATGATTTTGACGAGGACTATGATGATGAGCGTGGCTTTGATAGCTGCACTAAATGTGGAAGGGATTACGATGAGATTGACAAAGAATATCAAAGCTGCTCAAAGTGTGGGTGGGATGAGGATAAGCAAAAGTGGGGAGAGAAACGAGAGCCAACGGACGAGGATTATATGAATGGAGATGCAGACATTCTAACAGGAAGATGGTGGTAGCCTTGCTGCTAACTAGCAGACTTGCGCACCTTTTACACGCAAAGCCAACAAAAACTATGAACAACCAAAACATTAAAACCGAAAGCAAATGAGCGAAGAAAGAAAGCTATTGCGCATGAGGGTGAAGATTGAAGAACGAGAAAAACACATCGAAAACTTACTTGAAAAAATCGAAGTAATTCACGCTGATATTCTTCACCTTGCTCGACTCAATAGCATTGACTTAGGCAGGATAGATGAACTCGAAAAGAAACTAAATGATAAAAACAAATAGAGCAAAGCCCGATCTAGCGGGCTTTTTTATTGCCCAGTAACATTCCCGTCTTTTGCTACAATTCCGATTAATCCAACAAGGCACATTCCAACGCCTTGTTTCCATTGAGTAGGGTCGTTAATGATAAGCGTTAACCCTGTTGTCAATGCTCCACCACCAAGTAGTGATGTTTTCCAGTTACGAATGATATTCTTCATAATTTTACGATTTCAATTGTTATGTCTTTTTTGTCTTTTAGCAGTTCTACCAAACGCAATTCCTGAACCGTCGATTGATACACGGCATCAATTCCTCGAGTGGTGCCTAAAATAACACAACCGAGCGTATCTTTTTTTGAATTTCCCTTATGAATACGAATGCCCTGAAATCCTTCAACTCCAAGTATCAAAGGCAACGTACGTTTAAGCCTCGCAGAAGGTGTTACAATGACGTTGTAAGTTCCGTATGGTATACAAGTCTCACCGTATACTTTCAACGCTACATTCACCGATTCAGGGAATTTTTGATCAAGCCCACGGTCTTTGTCCTCTAAAGTTTCGCAGAAGTAAACGCCATCGATGTAAAGTTTGCCGATAGTTGTGTTCTCTGTAAAAGTGTCTCTGATTATTTTTAGTTTCATTTCTTGCCAGTTCTTACTGAATGCAATTCTTCTCTTAACTCTTTCAATTCATCAAATAATTGATCAAGTTTCGTATCAATTTTCGTCGCACCACTTTCGTGTATTTTTACTCTTTCTTCCAATCGGACAACTTTTTCTCGTATTGCAATCCAAGCAATAATACCAGGAATTACAATGATTCCAACGATGGCCAATAATGTGCTTACATCAATCATAAATGAATTTGTAACAATCATGTTTTTAGGGTCAAATTCTTGATACAAATATAGTTTATTGAGGAGAATTAAATGATTGAAGCGAAATCATTTCCATAATTGTGTCAACATCGCTTTGGTTCTGAGCAAAATAGTAATTAATTCCATCAAAATGAGCATGAATGCAATCTGGCGGAATAATGTTACGATCGTATTTTTCAGATGAAACTATGACCATTATGCTATTTTTCTGATTTTTATGAATGACCTTGGCGTAATAGTTGATGTTTGAGTAGCTACACCAGAAGCATATTGAAATACTAAAGTTCCTGCTGTTGCTGCTGTTATTATCATACCTCTAACCATTACCCCTGACGATAAGTTAGCAGTGTTGATTGCGTTAGGTGTAAGTGTTCCTGAAGCGGTTGACCTTATCTTAATTGAAGTTGCTGCCGTACCTGCAATACCATCGTAATTTACTTCAATAGTAGCACCAGTCGGAACAGTTTGCGTGAACTTTATGCCTCCAGTGCTGGTACAAACGACTGAATAATAACCATCAATTTCATAAGTTGAGTTTGCTTCAACATCAAAAGAAAGCCCTGTTATATTTGCAGCCGTAATAACAGTAGTTGTTGTGTTAGTTGCTATTTTGTACAATTCATAAGCCCAAAATGAACCTGTGTAATAACACATCACCGATAGGCTTGTATCAAGTACGGTCATTCCTGCTGTAGCAGATAGTGCAGTTCGTTGTGCTGTTGTTAAGTTATTTAATACAACACCTGCATGACCAGTTCCGGAAAATTGCAACGCCCCAGACATTGTATCTCCTGCATCATTTACTCTTCCATTTATTTGAGTTTGTATAGCAGATGTAATGCCCTTGACGTAGCTTAATTCAGTTAACGATGGATATGTTGCAGTTGTAAGGCTTGTTATTGTACTTCCTGTGATATTGAAGGCAGCGATTTCATTGTTTGTACCTGTGCCAGTTACTGGATTCGTTAGCGCATTTTGTTTACCATTGAAAGTTGTCCAATCAGTTGATGATAAATACCCATTTGTAGATGCTGACGCACTACCTATGACCGTCAATATGTTTTTAGCTTTCCAAAGACTTGAACTGCTTTCATAAATCAAAGCGTCTGTATCAGCAAGAGTTCCAGAATTGATGTAAACGTTATGTAATTCATCCAATTCCCAACCGTTCATAATTTTGACATAAATGCTTCCGTGAACTGCGTGTTTGTATTCCACGTAGCCCATAACAACAATATGACCAGTTAATCCGTTAGGTTTTATGTTAGTTAATGCGCCAGCAGTTGTAGGGCTCAAATACAACACATCGCCATCTGACCAAGTTTCACCCTGCAAACTTCCAGTTGTATTAATTTCAGAAAGTTGCCCCACAGTCATTATGAAACCTTCCTGATTTGCTGCGATTGTTTCAGTAACAATTCCAATTGTATCTGCAGAGTTCAAATCGATATTTGCTTGTGCTAAATCAACCGAAAGCCTTTGCCCAGTAGCACCAGAAACTTTGACTGCCTGATAAGACGCTTTTGTTAATGTGATCGATGGATATGTTTTGTTTACTACACGTGCAACCAAATCAACTCCATTTTTCAAAATTACATTACCACCTTTCAAGGTGGTTTCTGAACTTCCAATTGTATTATTCCATACAGTTGTTCCAACTACTGCCGTACCACTTGGTGAAGTATCTAAAGTAATTTGCCCAGCTAACAATTGAAATTCTCCAAGATTTACATCGGCAGTTGCTCCCGTATACGGAACAAATGTTCCAGTTCCTGAAGCAGGCTCAATACCAGCTGAATTTTTTATGTACCAACCATTATTGTCATAAAAAATAGTCGTTGAAGGGTCTATTGTAAATTGAATAATGTAATGATGTGTAGAATCAAAAATCGAAACTTTAACCGTATGGGCAATTACATCGTGATTGAAAATTGTAATCGTTTGAACATTATGGGTATATTTCCAAACGTCATTTGAAGCATTAGGTGATGGCACAATATCGACCACGGTTGTACCGTTTGTTGATGTAGTTTGTTCGACATCAAATTCGCTTTCGATAGTATACGGAACGTAGCTATTTAATGAACCTTGCTGACCAGAATATTTTAGTACTCGATCAATATAAGATACTACAACGCTGCATGGCTCTGCACTTTCTGCTTCGCCAAGTACAACGCATAATTTTTTAGAAGAAGTATCTAGTGTGATCATTTTATTTTACAGCAAAGTGATTTAATAATGTTTTGAACTCCAGCCTTGAAATCAACCGTCACTTTTGACATTCGCACACGATTCTTATCGTAATATTCAGGAGCATAATTTCCGTTTGGTTTTATCTTCAATTGCGAAATATTCCAATCAGAATTGGCGTAATTGTAATCAGATACGCGAAGAACATCAGCCATCATCCCATATGTTTTTAGCCTATCATGGTATTCTTTTGGCCATAACTTACTAAAGAATTGAAACGTTTGAATGGCTTCGTTTCTTACTTGCTGTTGAACTCCGTTCTGAAATTCGTTGTATACCTGTAAATATTCACCGATTAATTCACGCCCGAAATATCCTGGAAGTCGAATTGAATCAACAAAGTCGAATCCGCAAAGTGATGTAATTGCACCCTGTACGTTGTGTGATCCTATTTGACCTGTTAATTTAGCGTCAAACTTTACTGTCTGATCTGCGAACCTGCAGTCAAATTCACGCAAATTAAATGCTGGAGAATTACGGCAATATTCAGTACCTGCAAAAGAACAAGAAATTTGAACTCGATACAACCCAGCCCCGTGAATATTTAAGACCTTGCCCCAATTGACGATGTAGCCACGATATGAAGGGCACTGCGGATAACTTCCAAAAGCGATATTTGTACCGTATGTGGATCCAGTCATTGATGCCACGTTGGTCCAAATCCTTTGATTAGGAAATGTCGATGTACATTTTTGTAATCTTACAACGGCAGACATAAATGGATTTGCCAAGTACAATTGAATGTCTACAGTGAAATTTGTTATGTCATTTTCATACGTACTTGTCGTAGTTTCAACGCTAGTATCTCCAAATACGTTCAAAGTCCAACAACATTGCCTTTCAACTATTTCCCTACATTCAGAATCGTTACAATCTTCGAGAGGCACAAATCCACAAACCTGCACAGGGTTTCTGTTGATTCTTGGAACACCGCCACCAGTTGCCGTACTTTGGTTATTGGAGGCAGTGCCTCCGCTGCCAGCTACCTGAACAACTGGATTAGTAGGTAGTATGATCGTAGTTGGCATTATGTAGTGAATTTTGTTGTTCCGATTCCATACAAAAATACAAATTTCAGTTCATCTTCGCCATATTGGGAAGAATCGAAATAGGCTGAAAGATTGATTTGCGATGTTGTACTTGGTGTCGGGTTGTAAATATCAATTCTTACATTTCCGTTAGCGTATGAAATATCAGCACTTGGATCGGCTGCTGGAGCAGTAGAAACCCAAGGAGAATCTGACTCTGACGGCACTTCTGATGATGCAAATCTTGATTCGAATACCGTAGATCCAGTAACGTTCATACGCATAAAACCATACCACCCACTTTCTGTAACCGTATCGATTGGGTAATTTCCTGCAAATGCAACCTTTACTTTGGTTATTTGCCCCTCGCGTAAAATTGAACCATAATTTACGCCTCCAGCCTCATTTTGAAAATAAACAGCATTTGAAGTTCCTGAACTTCCAGTCCATGATGTAGTATTGTCTATGCAAGTCATAGGCAAATCGCACTGGTAGGTTTGATCGATATTATTTAAGTCAGTCACAACGCATTGAAATCTCATTTTCAAATCCCACCCCTGAACTCCCGAATAATTTGCCCATTTTTCAACTACGTTCTCGATGTATTTTTTGATCGGGTTGACAGATATTGTGCCTGCGTCAGAAACTACTGAATCAGCTGAAATTTGAATCCAATCCTCCCAACGTAGTGTTACCCCATATCTAGCAATATACGCTGCCATAGTCGCTGTATCGTTAGCTGCGTCACGCTCTATTGTAACAGCATTGAACGGATCGTCTTCGTAAGTAGTGAAACCCCTTGTTTGGTCAATACTAATTTCCTGAATGTTCAGTAATTTAACTACTGAAGAACAATCAATGATTCTTTCTTCAATTACAAAATCATCGTACCCAGATTTAACAGCTACCACTTGCCAATTGATTTGTTTTATGGTCGGTGTATTTCCATCTCCATCAGGAGAATTAAATACTCGAAAAGGTGCTTCGATCAAAAAAGGAGTTCCTGATTGACCATTTACAGAACCCATTGGAACAACAGATGTGTCTGGGTATTCGTACGCGCTTAATCCGTAACCAGTAAATTCAAAGAGCGTAGAATTAGTTTGATCAATTACGGCTGAATTGTAATCAGCAAAGCAAACAACACGATCTGATGCCGATGTTGTGGTTACTGATGGATTTTGAACTGAAACGAATAAAACATATTGCCTTTCTTCGTTTTCTAGTCCTTGCCAGTATTCATCTAAGTAATATCCAGCCTGCACCAAAGCAGTAATTGTAATTGATGCAGCATCGTTATATGTTCCAACGATATTAGATAAAACTTGCCATTGTGTTCCGAAATTATTACCATCAATTGCAGCTACTCCTGTAGTTGTTTTTCCGTAATCAAATAGGAAGTTTTGTCGTAAAGTACGATCAGGCGTATCCTGATAACGTTGTTCTGAAATAGGGCAAACAAAAAATCCAAGAACGAAATCAGTTGAGGCAGTAAATGTGCTCGATAATGATTCTAATGAAATCGTGATTGCTACGTTTTTAGTCGGGTCAAGTTCTGTTAATGTTTCCGATGTGTCATTATCAACATAAGATATTCCAGTCACTTTGTATTGAGGCTTTTCCCCTCCACTGGCTTGATCAAACCACGAACCGTTTCCGTTAGGAGTTAATGAACTTCCAGTATGGTCTGCATTAGGATTTTTAGCATCGTACTTTGCGTCAACCCTACAAATATATTTTAGAGAATTTCCAAAACGGTAATAATTTGGAGGCACTTCATTTTGGAAGTTACCCACCTGACCAAGTAAATAATACGGAGCAACGTCAAATTCTTGCGTGATTGTGAAATACTGTTTATAGTCACTTATTCCTGCCCCAATTATTTGAACTTCATCTGTTTCATTAATCAGTGCGTCAGTAATCGTGTTGCTGCTCCACCCTATTGATTTAGTGGGTATTGTAAAATTCAGATAGTGTAAAGTGTCAGAAGCGTCAAACCCTGTTACTCGGAAACGCTGAATTGTACCTTCATCGATGAATGATTGATAATCCTCAACGCCTTGATTCGTAATCAGGTTGTAATAAAAATCGAAAGAAGTGATGGCGGTAACCCCGTGAAATGTTGCATCTCCAGAAAATTCGGTTGTTAATGCTTCAGCAACAGTAATTGTTCTATCGTCGACTGAAATAGCAGTAATCGTTACATCGCCATCATTAGATGATGTACCTACGATTGTAACCGTATCGCCGACCTTAAACTCTTGACCGCTCCACGTTCTTTGATCAAGTTCGTTTACAATTTCAATGGTATTGTCGACTGCAGTAAATTGAACACGAACGTTTTTAAGATTCCATTCGACATAACCTTCGATTATTACTTTCACTCTATCGCAGACATTCATATTCAGCCATGAAACCCCACCCCCGCCAATATCGGTGAATGCGTCATAAAATAGCTTTGAAGTAATAATCGTTGCCATTATTTAAGTGTTTTGAAATGCTCAAAAAAGTATTTTTCTGCCGTTTTTTGGTCAGGAAATTCAATTGCAATAGCCCCGTTATCACAAAGCGACGCCTTGATTGTTACTCGACCAATTTTACAGGTACGTTTCTCGACAACTTTAGGCTGCTTTTGTACTGCTTCCATGCCCTTCATTATCGTCTTGCCCCAATTCTGTAGGGCTGCAATATCAGGCATCTGCTTGGTAAAATTATCGAGTAATTCAATCGGGTCTGATTCTCCGAGTTTTGCGCGCTTAGTTTCCATCGATTACGATTGTTTCTTTTAGGTTGTTTGTAAAGTTAGTAAATACCCTGTATTCTACGTCAACGGCTTGCTCGTTTTTCAAATCCCAAACGAACTCTGTAATTTTAGCCACCCTGTTCAATGGGTCAAATACCACGTTATTGTTGATGATTTTAACGTAATCATCACAGCAGAATTTGAAGGTGTTATTCTTGTAAATCAACTGCTGATTGCCTCTGGTAGCTAATACGGTTCCATGAAAATTAATCGCAAGTTGATCCGCGGACATATAAAGTTCGTTATTTTGATGAATTACCCAATCTGAGCCAGCCTGACGCCCGATGAAAATCTTAGGCATCGACCACGAATCACCAGAAACTTCGAGCCACCCGATTCTATTGTTCAGAATGTTTGTAGGTAATTGAGGAATTGTTCCCAATGTAGCAGGCTGACCACCGAAGAATTGAATGGCTGCGTTTATGCCATTGATTAGCCCGTTGATTAAGGAAGTAACAGCATTTACGAAACCGTACAAAACGTTGATTACCCCATTCAATAATTTTTCAACCTTGCTCAAATATTCCTTCCGTTTTGCTAATGCACACGGCAATCTTACTTCAACACCATTCTGGTGCGTTAATCGCTTTTTGTTGTAAATAGTCAATGGAGAAACAGTAGCAGCCCATGAGGTACCAGCATATCGCTCCAGAGTGCAAAGTTCGGATTGATCGGTAGCGAACATGAGCAAGTAATTCGATGGAAGTTCTGCAGCGTTGGTCATGGTCGGATCCTGCAAGTTGTAGGTGTAACCAATTGCCCCACTGTTTGGAATCTTCCATTGTGCCATATTATTCCAGTAATTCCATCGTTCAAAATACAATGTATTGCCCAAAATCTTGATTTCAGCCTTGAATACTTGGCACATGGTAGCGATAAAGTCTGAACAATTGCCATCGTAATGCCCGTGAACATTAGGGTTGTTCGGAAAGTTTACCGATTCATCCTGTGGGCGTTTGAAAACGTTGAGCGGATTTGTAAGGTCAGGAATAACATTTTTTTGAGGCATCCATGTTGTGTCCTTGTAAGTTCCTTGCTGTAGAATGGTGGAGGCAAAGTTCAATCCAAAGTATTGGCATATACGTTTGAACATATCCTCAGCCCTCATGCACGCTTTGCTTTTCTTGGTTTGAATTACCCCAGAAATTAACGCCTTTGTCATATTGACGATAGCCACAATGATCAGGAACAGATATGTAACGTACAATACGACTTTAGCAATAGTAGCAATCAAGGTGCCAGATGCAGCCCCTACAGTAGCTACCGCAGTCGATGTATCGCCCAATAATTCATTGATGTATTGAGCAATTGTTTTCGTAACATCGTACAATTCCTTCAAAAGCATAAATTCAGAAATGTACATAATCATTTCCTGAGTATATGAAGGAATAGAATTAATGCAGTACGGTGTCAATTTGTAATCGACAGAAGGAACAATTCGACCTGCTGAGTTCAGAGGTAATTTAGCAAGAAAATTGAAATCGATAGCCCTACAAATATCATTAAGCCAATCGACCCTTCCAGTTTCCTTGCATGGTGCTGTTACTTTATCGCATTCAAATTTAGCTTGTGGCGATGCCAAATCAATGTAGCCATCGAAGAACATTAATGGTGCATTGTTATTTGAAGAACATCCGAAAATTCGTAACCCTACACCCTCGTAAACGCCTCTGCCACCAGTAAGTCCTCCGCGATAATAATTCATCAAATTGATAGCGTCCTGACCTACCCATTCAAAATCTGTTCCCTCGATTGTAGCATTCGGATGTTGGTCGGTAAATATTACACGTAGTTGGATTCCTGCTGCGTTCATTGGAGAACCGCAGATTTGAAACCCATTACCAAAATCCATTTGAAATGTCAATTCCATAATTTAGAATTTGCGAGGTTTACGATTAACTACCTTCCTGATTCCTTGCTCAACTGTAGTCATAATAACATCGCCAGTTTTTGAAAGTTCAACAGTAGTTTCTTTTTTGTTAGCAACGATCTTTTTTAGTTCACGCAATTCATTAATCATTGCAGCCGTTTCCCAATTACTGCCTCTCTGTGTTGATTCACCGTTATTCTTTAACGATGCCCCAAATTGAGGTAAGTAAATCTCACGGAAATAATCATCGACCATTCCATCATTCATTGCGGTAACAAGTCCAGGATTGTTAGCAGTAGCATTTGCAGTAACTACAGATTCACCATTGGAGAACCTAATAATGTTCGAATCTGATGTTCCAGTTCCTTTGCCATTGAAATCCTCGACGCCTTCAGCAAATGATCCTGCAATAGCGTTTGCAATTCCCTTCGCAACTAATGTTTGCGCTAATGCTTTCGGAACATCTCCATCTGCTTTTACAAGTTCTAAAAACATAGAAGCCAATTGCATCGCTTCGTCCTTTTTCGCTTTCTGCTCTGCAAGTTGTTGTTGTTTCAAAGTATTTTCTGCAAGCAAACGTTCTTGAGTGGCAAGATTATTTTCCAACCCCCTAGCAAATAACTCCGCCTGTACACCTACTTCGGAAGAAATCAAATTTGATTCTCTTTGTAGTGCTTCTTGTTGTAATTCATACCGACGATCAAGCCCATCAGATACAGCCTCCGCAAGCCTTTCTGCATCTTCGATTGCTTTTTCATTAGCTTTTCGCCTTTCTTCTGCAATTTTCTTTTCTGTTTCTTTCGCTTGTTGCCATCTCCAATAATCAATTTCCTCTTGAGCGTTTTTTATTTCCTCGTTTTCTTTGCGCCTTGCCTCAATATCAGCCAATCGCATTTCTTCTTCATCATGATACCGTTTCTTTTCGTCTAGATGGTCTTGTATTTTTTGTTTCTTTTTATCCTGACTGATTTTGTATTCTTTCTTCCATTCCTCTGACGCACGTTGACTTTTTGTTTTTCCTCCAGTAGCAGCAGCACCTTCTTTTGTATCTGGATCTAATGCTGCTGATCGTTTACGAGCATCTCTTTCTGCTTTTAACAATTCGAGTTGTTGCTGTTGTGTCAATTCCAATTCGGTAGTAAATGCAAAACGTTTTGCAGCTAAATCATCTTCAATTCTTTTTACGTCTTCTTCTAATTTTTTATCGTCTAATGCTTTTGCATCTTCAGCGAATTTTTTCTTTTCGTCTAAAATGATTTGCTCTTTCATTCTGGCTAATGCAATTCCATCAGCACCGCTTTTTTTGGCTCTTTCGTAATCCTCTTTGAGCATTGCTGTAGCTAATCCTGCAGTCAATTTATTAACTCTAGCAATTTCTGCATTAAGTTCTGCCATTGAACCAGTCCAAGCATCTGTCGCATCTCTATTTTGAAACAACGCTCCTGGCAATTCAATTAGCGTAACCATAAATTCACCCACGCCTTCTGCAATGTCACCGA
Organism: Flavobacterium sp.; assembly: GCA_018883065.1. Taxonomy (GTDB): domain Bacteria; phylum Bacteroidota; class Bacteroidia; order Flavobacteriales; family Flavobacteriaceae; genus Flavobacterium. The sequence continues at coordinate 20,849 of VEQT01000030.1, read as the reverse complement.
TCTGGTTTTTGAAATTTAACCACTTGCCCTCTCCAGTGTCTAATGCGTCATTTGATTTTCCTTGAAATTTAGCAAGTTGCTCAGTCAAGATAGCCAAATTTTTCGCCTTGTCACCAGTATCTTTGTAATCGATTCCGAGAACCTTTAGACCTTTTGTTTGTCCATTGATTCCTTTGATAACAGTATCAGTTGCTGATGCTAAATCTTGACCAGTAGCAGAAGCAAGGTCAAGAACCTGCGGAATCAATTTTTCAACTTCCCTAGCTGTTAACCCATAATTGACCAATTGCGTCTGAGCCCTTTGAATGTCATCATCTGAATATACAGATATTTTTTGCAATTCAGCACTTTGGTCGATAAGGCTTTGAAATGATTTTTCACTTTCTTTGCCAACCTGCATTACTGCGAATTTTAACGCATTAGCGTTTTTCTCAGCCTCAAAAAATGCACCAATACTTTCTTTCAATGCTCCAATAACTGCACCTGCACCAAGTGTTATTCCAAATGCACCGAGTACGTTATTCAAACCGCCCCACGCCTTTGAATAATTACCAACATTCCTTTGGTGATTACCCATTGAGGCATCAATTTTTTTCAATTGATCATTAAGGCTTTTTGCTGATTTGATAGCCTCTTTCGCTTGCTTGCTTTCTGTTCCGTATGCTGCAGCAAGGTCTTTGGCTTTCTGCGCTGCCTCTCTGTACTTTGCCGATAGTTGTCCGTATGCTGATTGCTGTTCTTTGGCTCGCTTGATTTTTTCCTTTTCAGCAGCAGCCTCTTCCATCATTTTTACTTTCAGCGCATTCTTTTGCTCAATTTCCTTTAGGCGCAATTCTGAAAGTATCTGTGCAGTTGCAATCTTAGATTTGTCAGCCTCGTTGATTTGATTAGATAACGTAAAAATTTGTTGAAGATTTTGTACAGAACTTGGCTGAATAGATTGCAAAGATTTATTGAGGTCAATGCCAAATTTTACAACTTGCTGATCGGCTAAAGTTACAACCTGAATTAATTCTTCAAAGTTCTTGATCGTAGGATCCATCAACCCTGATTCGACCAAATCTTCGTGCCTTATTTTATCTGAATCTGCCATATTACAAATTTACCCTTTTTGAGGTTTGTTATCCGATTTAATCACTTTGATATATGAATAAAACTCCGCAACTGTTATTTTTTTAGGATCTAAAACAAATCCCAGTTGCTTTTCAACCTGCGCTTTTGACTCGTAGAAATCAATTTCGTCCTTTCGATCACCCTTTTGCAAGGCTTCCAATTCCAATTCAGCAATCTTAATGAAGGTATTCAACGACTTTTGACCAGTTACCATCCGTTCGACCTTCAGGGCAGCAATCTCTTTTTTCTTCTCGATCAACTTAGTGTAATCTTCTGATAGCCCGAAACGTTCGATGTAACCGTCATAAACAACGCTCCATTTCATTTGTAATGCCATCTGGGTATATTTCCCCACCTTGTTAATTTTATTCGCTAGAAGCCACGTGAAATCGTGTGATTTGTGTATCTGCCACCAATTGTATATTGGTAGCGAATCAATTGAATCAAATGTTTTACCCCGTAATCGCTTTGCGTGAAAGTTCAACAAGGCGTTCTCGTAACTCAGGGCGAATTTCCGCCATACTTTCTGAAGATAACCCAAGAATTGTGCTGCCATAAATTACGGCCAAATCATTGCCGTCCTCCTTTAATGTGTTCGCTGTTATTGTAAAGCCATCAGAATCATTAACGAACCTGAATGAGGCGTAAAATTCTCCTGTATCTTTTAACGTAATGTGATCTGTTCTACCATCTCGACCTTCTGATGCTGCCAGCGGTTTCCAATACGCTTTTGTCATCATCGAGTATTCACCAATCTGATCACCTTCTGAGTTGATACCCTGCTCATATAACTGCGATTCAGTATTCAAATCAAGTATCTGAACCTGTAATGTAGTATCACTCAAAATTTGAAAAAGTAATTCGTTGACATTAATCCGAACTGCTCGCTCAGCCATTGAAAGAATAGGTTTGAAGAATTTAGCCATAATATGATAAAAAAAATGGGAGGTTTTTAAGCCTCCCACCTACAAACTAACCACTATGAGGAACCACCCATCAAAGTAATCTTTCTGCTTTTACGTAGCAGGTAATGAAATTGTGTTTGCAATTACTTTTGCAAAATCATATCCAGTTAATGTTGGAGTCAAGCGAAGTACATCCAAGCCTGTTTGAGCTGTGAATGTAATATCGTAAACACCGTCTGATGTTTCTGTACAGGTTGAAATAGTAACTGCAGCAGAATCAGTAACGTTGTACAATGCAAAATCTCCAGCAACAAGACCTTCAACGCGAACTGGGTTGAGTATTGTACCAAAGAAAGTATTCAACGTAACAGTGAATGAAGTCAATTCCAAGTTGCTGTATTCAGAACAAACATCAACGAGCCCTTTTACAGTAAGTAGGTTTGCGTTATGCTCAGAAGCAGTAATCATACGAAGTGAAGCATCATCCTCGTCCATGTGGAAATAGAACCCCATGTTGATCTTCTGAACGGTCTTGTCTGTTGGCTTAGTCCAAGTTGGATCCCAAGAATTTTCATCAACGCGGATCGGGTAAAGATTTGTAATGTCGCAAGGGTCTTGAGTTCCGATAGAACCAATCAAGTTTCCTTGTTTATCGATACCGTATACACCAAAAGGAACGCAACGGAATGAGTTCAAATTTCCAAGAAGTTGAGGAGTTGCATCACGACCAGCGATGATCGATTTGAATGAGCGAGCCCCTTGCTGAACAAACATCATTGATCCATTCTCAAATGTTTCCATCAAAGATTCTCCTCGAGTATCTTCAACATTAAGCATTGAAGGAAGTGGAAGCCAACGCAATGAATTATCTGATTCATTAATTAAGGCAGTAAAATACGCCTGATTCAATGTATCAGTAAGATCGATTGAGTTTTGATTTCCGTTTGCATCGTAGTAAGGTACAACGATTAGTTTGACAGCTACCTGCCAAAATGGAGAACATCCTGTTCCCGTGTTTGATAGTCCTGCATTACAGGCACAAGCATTTACCATTTTTAGTGAGTTTTATGTTTGAGCAAATATACATAATTTCATACAAATGCAATTATCTCATCTTTTTTTTGCTACCAAATAAAGCCTTTCTGCCTCCTGCCCCATTAAATGACCATACATTCCTGCCATTTCTATTTCATAACCTGCCTCCAAAAATGTATCTTTTAACGATTTCAGGGTAAAATGACGAATAACAGTCTTGTCCGTTTTCACTTCCTTCATGCCGTTTTTCAGCCATAGCCAATCGTAATTTGGAGTAATGACCACAACTTTTGCCTGTGGTTTCTGAAAGTCAAAAAGCCTCCCAAGCATTCCAACTACATCAGGAATATGCGCTAATGAGTGCATAAAATAGATTCGGTCAAATTGAAAATAGAACTCTGACCGAATATAGAAATCATCGACTACTCTTCCATCAAAACGATTTACATCAAAACCATAAATTTGAGCCTGTGGGTGTTTTTCAGATAGCATTTTTATTGCAGTACCAATTCCACAACCATAATCTAAAATCTTATTACTTGGTTGAATTTGCAATAAACTATTCAAAAAGTCAATTTCACTTTTATATTGATCAGAATTATTCCATTCGAACAATTTTTTAGAGTAGTCCTTTGAGTACATTTTCAGCGATGTATTTTCCAGTTGGTTCATATCCGTGCATTGATAAAAATAATTCACGATACGATTTCTTCAATTCAGTTAATTCAAACCAAGTCATTTCAGATAATTCAACCAAAGTTAATTCTAAATCCTTTTCATTATTAGCAATTATAAATGGAAATGCTCCATAGTGCTTTTGATAAGGTTCTGGATGAGTACAATTAGTGATAACAATTTTTCCCATTGAAGCAGCTTCAAGTGCAGTTATTCCAAATGATCCATATTCTTTTGATCCTTGTTTTGTCGCTAGCATTTCTACATAAATATCACATGATTGCAATCTAACAAGTTGTTCCTGATAATCTACTTTTTTTGTATCAAAATCAAATAATAATGGCAATCCTTCTGATATTAAATTTTGAAAAACTTCAATAATTTTTTCAGTTCCCTTTACTTCTGGATTGGAAGGATAATGACCTATATGAATTTGCTCTGAACATTTTTGATCTGAATAAGTTTTAACACCCCCAACCATATAAACACATGGCTCTGACGATCTTGATTTGAATGCTTCATAAAGTTCAGGAAGCGCACAAACATGCATTTTTACCCAACCGTCATAAGCCTTATGAATAGATTCTGATTGCTGTCGATAACCTGTTCCAGTATGATAAACAATAACTGGTTTTCCAGTAGCTTTCAATCGCTCTGTTAATGACAATGGCGAGTGAAATACCTGAATAATATCATGATGTTTTATTAACTGATCAAGTTCCTTTTGCGTAACTACCTTTGAGCATTCAGGGTATTCAAATTGATGCGCCACTAATGCAACATCATTTACGTAATACCCTGCAGCGCGTAATGACTCTGCATTATCATGGCCGAAATTAGCGTAATCTGTTACCGAAATATTCAAAATTGCTTTCATGGCATATCCTCAAATAAGGCTTTTTTAGGTCTTGATGTAATAATTTTCAAAACGTCTTGTTTTATTTTCCCAAATCTTTTCTGAGAACCAGAAGCCCTCATGCGATTGTACAAATATATTTCATCTTTGATTATGCCGATTCGATCTTTTCCGCACATCTCCAAGCATGAAAACATGACTTCACCTTCAGTACAGGTTTCAATCCATTTGCCGTTAATCATTAAATCCTTTATGGGTATTTTGTAGTACAATTTAGCTTTGAAAGTATTCGGTGCAGTTGAACGATACAATACATTTCTGTACGACCTTTCTTTATGAACCTGCGCAGGAAAAGTCAATTTGAAATCTTTTGGAAGCCCTTCACCATGCTGATCTTTCCAGTTTCCATAGGTCATCCATTTACCACGTGCATATTCAGCGTCTATGCGATTCAATGCATTAGGCAATAGTCTATCGTCAAGCCCTAAAAACATAACGACTGTCTCTCCATCTGGCTTGAATTGCTCTATTGCTTTATGCCTTCTACACGCAGCACCACAATTTTTATCTGCAATCATAGCATGAAAATTATTTATTCCAGAAATAGCCAATTGAATTTTCTTTGCTGTATTATCAGAGGATCCGTCTGAAATAAATACTGCAGTAACTTCACCGCTGTATTGCTGCTCTTTCACGGAATTAATGCAATCAAAAACAAATTCTTGACAGTTCCAGCCAGAGGCTATGATGAGAAATTTAGTTTTCATCTGTTATTGTTTTTTCTTCAACGACTGGCTCAGCGTAAATTTCCGATTTGAATCTTTCGCCAATGTTTTGAGACATTAATGTATGGTAATTCATATTGAAAGAATGCACAGTCATGCCCTCTTTACAGTTCGGATTACCTTCTTCATCCTTCTTAATCTGATCGCCTTCGAACTCAAAATATTCCAACTTCAAGTTATTCAAATCAGTGATCAGGCTGTTCAGTTGAATGCCGTAATCTTTGTAAAAATCATTGATTCTTCCTTTCATTAGAAATACAATTGCATTTCCTTGTTCAGACCATCCTTTGATTTGTTTGTCGATAGAAAACAATGCTGCTTTTTTCATAGTTGTTAAAAAAGTATGGGCTGAAATTGCTTGGTGTCAACCACGGAAAAGCGCGTTCCGTTTGCAAAATCAGCCCAATGAATAATGTGTTACGCTTTTGGTTGACGCAACTAAAATAACAAATAAATGAATAAAGCCCAAAGAAAAAAGGAAATAATCATAACACCTACGATAACAACACAGCCATTACGATTATTTGCTTTGCGTTCCATTATGGAAGATAATCAACCTGCGGATAAGCGTACAACATCCCATTATGTGCGTATGCAGTTACGATTGAAACCGAACCGTATGCAGCAGGCATAACAAAAGGAGTTGATTGAATAAATGAACTACTGCGTAAAATTACTGTATATTCTGAATCAGTAGGTTGATCAAATATGATTGTGTATGTTTCTCCATCCATTATCTGAATAGCATCAACAACCAATTGGTCTTCACGAACTGATATGAAAAAACTTTTGCCAAGCGAACAATCAATTACTGCAGCCTGAAATTGTGCTGCTACTTGAGTTTCATTAACTGGCGTAAAATTGTCATCAGTAATATTTACAGACGACTGAATTAAATCTTCATAATTCTGCTGTGTTGGCTTATTTCCAGTAAGGAAATATGATTGCAAATCAGCCCTGTTTTTTTGTGCCATGTTAATGAATTGTATTTGTTAGTGGAATTTGATCAAACCCTATGCCAGTTCTAATGTTAGGAGTTTCATAACAATCGTTTGTCCTGTTAATTTTTAAGACAGTATCCATTTGTAATCCAGAAAGATTATCGCTGAACCATGAATTTGTAGCACCTTTAGTATTAACATAAACACCGAACATCGGTAAATCAGTAACGGTAAATGATAATGCAGTTGTATCGAATCGGTAATTAGACGAAATTGCATCAATGAATAAATCCATAAGCCTACGCATAGGGCGGATTGCATTCGTGTAAAAATCATCTGTTCCCCAAGCATCAAAATCTGCCTGAGTTAAAAAGTAAAGCGAAACTGTTGATTCTCTTTCGAGCATTAATTCATTATCTGTATTAAATTTCTCAGAGAATTTCAACATCAGATAAATCATCGGCGTTTTATTCTTCGATTCCTTGATTTCCTGAATTTGATTATTTATCGCAATCGGTGTTCCGTACCAAAAGTATGGAGCGTAAAGGTCAAATGAAGTAGTATTGGCGAAGATAGTATCTGTTCCAGAAAAAACGATAACATTAGTTGAATCGTCAATCGAGGAAATCGTAAAATCAAATCCATTTATTTCAACTACTCTTCCAACCTCTGCCCATTTAAGATCATCAACTGCAACCGAAAACGTATCGTTTCCATTATCAATTACTGAAAGTATATTCACCTGTACAGATATTGACGTAACAACATCACTTAAAATATCAATCAATGACCTTGTATGAATCATAGGATAGCCGAATAAACAGGTTTTATTTCAACGCCTTTGTACTCAGGATAGGTAGCTGAATCAAATCTTTTGCAATACCATTGAATAGCATCGACTGTGTTTAATTCTTCATTGAATCTGCGCTCTCCGTACCTATGTGCATTTTCTCCGCTTTGATCTTTTTGGGCTTCGAGTAATTTTTTGCCAACGCCTGAAATAGTATGCGAAAATTGTGTGTCCTTTATGTAGTGATAAGCAATGGCAGCGCAAAGAAATTCGATCATGCCATTACTTTGATAAATATGACCTGCATCAGTTTGTTCATAGAACGGATCCTGAATGGCTACAAACCGAACATCTTGAGACGCGTTAGATAAATCTGCTATGAATAATTCACCCAACTCAACGCCAAGTAATTGCAAAATGTACATTTTCTCGTAGCGATCAATATACGCCTGCAACTTAGGAAGCGATGCCGTTGATGTATTGATGTAATTGTACCCAGTAAAATCGGATGTCGATAGTAGTATCATAGTGCTAAATTACATCAATTTGTTGAAATTAGTTCAAACTTCCCAAGAATCAGGCTTTCGACCATGGCTTTGCCTTGTATTGTTCTGACAGTATCAAAATCTGGTCTTGACTGATCCATTACCCTTACTTGATATTGTTTCTTTTCGTCGAATGGTTCCTTCCATCGTAACGCCTTAATGTATCGCATACAATGAAAAGTGTTATCGAGAATAGAAACGTCTGCAATAGGGTGATTTTGCAGGTATTTGTAGTTTGTAAGGGAAACAAGTGGGTGCTTAATATCGACAGCAATACCACCCGTTTGCGTCATTGGAATGGCTATTTCTTCAATACCCCTCTTTTTCATTTGCACAGTACATGAAGAATCAAGACCACGATTCACTTTTTCATCATCCCATGGCGTAAAATTCATCCGTTCCATTACCCATTTGCTAAATACACGCCCTGCCCCAATAGTCTTTGGCGATGGTGGTGGATAGCCTTGAAAGTGAACAGCCTCATCATTTTGGATTGAATAAAAATACAAATCCTTTAGCCCCAGCAAATGCTTGGTTTCTTTAGTGACTGTACGTTCGTAATATTGGAATATTTCAGGCGAAATAAGATCATCGGAACCTATGAGCACCATAAAATCATAGTCGTATTTTTCTGATTCCTTGAATAAGGCGTTAAATTTTTGGCTGACTGGATTATTCTTTGCCTCGATGTAATCCCACCCACATTCTTCCGCTAGGCTTTTGGATTTCTCGCCCTCTGATCCCACACAAAGCAATTGCATTTCAAACCCTCGTTTTATTTCGGCATAGTAATGCAATACGATCTTAGTTAAATCATGCCTGCCATAAATAGCGGTTACAACCAATATTTTCTTTCTCATTGATTTCTCCTTTGCCTTAATCTGATAATCGCAGCAGCAGCCCTTTTACGCAGGTTGTAGCGACACTCCTGACAGATAAATGCCTGACAAGTTGCGCACCATTCGACCCAAAAAGTTGAATGATCGTTATCAACAAGGACGTGAACATCGCATTCGCCTTGCTTACGCCCTCCGCCTCCACATGATTTACAAGCCATATTACAAAAGTAAAAAAAAAGCCCTACAAATTAATGCAGGGCTTCGACTTATGAAATCAAGTTACTAGGTTGCTGGATCCAAAGCAACGATTGCATCTGTGATGTCTCCGTATACAACCGCTTTTTTGTGGTTGCTCTTAACATACATTGCAACGCGTGCCTCTGCAAGAATCGTTACCAAGTTCTTAGTGAAGTCATCGTTCTCGTAACCGATTGAGATGTTTACATCCTCACGAACACGGAACATGATCTTCGTTGAATCAGCAACGATGAATTTGTCCTTTGTCAACCAAGGCGAAGGAACAACAGTCAATCCAGAGATTGAAGGAGTTCCTGGCAATGATACAGGGAACAAATACTGTCCTGTTGAATCTTTAGTGAGTTTCAATTTCACTACGTCTTCAGGGTTCATGATAACGATATTTGGCATAAAACCAGCAGGACGACCAGAGATAACTTCTGCAGTCATGATCTGTGATGCTGCTGTGTTTACAACGTCATAGATATTTGCATTTGCGATCGTGTTAGCAAAAGTACCTGCTGAGTATGCTGTTGATACGTTAGTTGTATCGCTCAACCCCTGCAGTGCGTTAGTACCACCACCTTCGAGAATGTCATCCTCAATCTTGTTCATGATCAAAACGAGCAATTCTCCGTTGATTTCAGCACTTAATGCCTGAATATCGCTCAACGCTTCTTTTGAAGTTTTGATGTATGAAGTGATCTTTTTTGCGTCCGACTTAGCCTCAACGATATCGAAGTCCATTGCTGTTTTAGCTGAACCTTCTGCAGTGTTACCTGCTCCGCCATCGTTGTTCTTCATCTCTGCGTAAACAACGTATGAACCCATCATCGTTCCACGATTCAGGTAAGTCATAACAGTTGGGCGAGCCGATGGAGTTGGAGTAATTCCTGGTTCAATGTCAGAAAGCAAAATGCTGATTCCGTTAGTACCTACTGCATCAACGTTTGAAGTTGTGAAAGTACCTGCAGACTTCAAGTTCAAATCAAAAGCTACAGAACCAGATTTGTTTTTTGAAAGCCCTTCGATTTCAGATTTCTTCTGACCAAGGAAAGCAACAACCTGCTCTTTTGCAGATGCTCCTGCTTTTTTGCTTGCACTTTCAGCATTAGCCTTAATATCAAGACCAAGTTGATCAACAGCAGCCTTAACTGCATCAATTTCTGCCTTTGTTGCAGCAGTTTTCATTTTTTCGTTCAATTCAGCAACTTGTTTGATAGCTGCGTTTGAATCAAGCATTTCGGTGATCTTAGCCGAAACCTCGCTTTTTACCTTTTCGATAAATTCTTTTTCGTTTTCCACGATGTTTTTGTTTTTGATGATTAAGAGTTTCAGTTCGGATTGTTCTTCACCTTATTGCTACGGCTGCACAATGGGCAGTGGAGTTTTCGGCTGTAAATCAATCAATAAGGTACAAATATAGTAATTTGATCAAATTAAGCCTACAAAGTGAATTTTTTTGCAAGGTCGGAACCGTTCAACGCTTGCTTCACTTCTTCTTCAGTAGGTTTGATAATGATTTCATCCTTCGGGCTCGTAATGTTAATATGTGGTTCAAGGTCATCGATCAACTGGCGCAATTGCAAAGATTGCTGCTCAATAACCACCATAGCATCGTCAGACTGTTGCCCGTTACGAAGCACCGATTCCATTTTCTGAATCTTACAATGTAATAAAGCAATGATGCTTTCCTTGGTCATATTCTTAGCCATTCCAAGAAATGGAGTCAAAGCGTTTGCCCCAAATGCTACTGCTGAACCTTCCCAAAGTTTGATTTCCTTAATTACCCAAACATATCCTTTTTCCTCAGCTGCTTTCGGATTAATAAGTTGAGCCATTAGAGCATCCCACGTTTTTGAATTTCCGTGTTGGCCATCTCTTTCGACAAGTTTCATCTGTTCAGGAATGTACTGAAATCCGATTGAATGATTATCGATTACGCCATCCATATATTCGTGCAATGTATCGGTACCCAATTGAGAATTGCTCATTTGAGCCTCAAAATACAATACCTGCTTGCCGTTTATTTCGCGCTCAGAAAGAACGGAGAAACGTCCAGGAAGTAAAGTCAAATCATGAAACTTTGCGAACTTAATCTTTGCCGTTGCATTAGATTCTGGACCACGATCATTGATTGATTTCTTAGCCGAACCCATCAGTAAAACATCCTGATCAGAATCAACAAAATTGTAGGTGTTAAGTACACCTGTAACGGTGCGCGATTTCATATCAACGTCCTTTATGTTGAATCCTACGTTTGACACTTTTACAGAAAAGTGGTTGTTTTTCTTCGCAGGTAATTGTTGATTGTTTTCCATTTTTCTTATTCAGATTGATTTTATGCTCCTGTGTTTTGAGGCGGTAGGCTGGATGACTGTTCAATTGGTTTGGTAATTAGCATCGCTGCTTCTTCAGGTGAATATTCCTCGGATATGATCAGCATATTAATAGCAGATTCATACGACATATTCCCCTGCTTTACTGCAGTGTTTAGGTTAATGATCGTTTGTGTTTCCGTTTGTATTGCTTGGTATTCAGCCTGCTCAGCCTGTGCCTCTTTCAACTCGTCGTCCTTCATTACTGGCAACCAATCGTATTCAGCCTCCAGTGTCAACCCTTGTTCCTTCAAATTAAATTGATTGGATATGATTCGCATCAACTGATCTGCCTGTGGCTGAATAGTATTCTGATAGGTCTGTTTGATCGCTTCTTTGGTGTTCTCAAACGTTGCTCCTTTGACAGATGGGAAAATATCCCTTGACATACCATACATTCCGCATATCGCTGCAAAATCATCCTCAATTTCCTCGAATAACAACAAGTCCTTTGTAGGGAAGGACATTGGTTGCCAAGTCAACGCTGAATTGGTGATTAGGATTTTCTTTTGATCGTCTGAAATACCGTATGAATTTCTGTATTCTTGCTCAATTCTTTTCCGTTCCTTTTCATCTAATGGAAGCCCACCGTCTTGATCTTTAGAGTTGTTTGCTAAAATACCCAAAGCCCCACGGTCATTGATAATACAGTTGCGCGTTTTAAGGGCTGAGTCAATGTTACTTATTACTGTACGCAATGAAAGTAACTTCGATTCGCCAATGATGTAATTCTGACCACTTTGAGTAGTAACCAACATCACTTCATTTGGCAACATTTTTTTATTTGACCCATCAAGTAACTCGTAATTCTTAATGATTCCATCGATTGTCGTTTGCTCCCAAATCTTACCAGTACGATTGATTTTGATTTGGTCAGGTGGTAGGTTCCATAGTGCTTTAGGCACCGAAGTAGCATCAAACCTGTATCCGTACAGCATATAAACAAAGGCGCATGTCCAAATATCCTGCTGAATAGATAACTGGGTCAGCCATTGTTCCCTATTTTGTAGGGGGTTTGGCTGATTTAATAACGTAAGCAACGGATGATCTTCAACCTTATTTCCATCGGCATCTTTCATGCAAATTTCCATATTCTTAAACATCTCGGCTTTGCGATCAATTACTGCGCGCAGGTGAGGTGAAGAAATATAAACGGTGTAAAGATTCTCGACGTCAATTAATATTGGCGAAGTATTGTTGTACATGAAATTAGAGTACAACGGATAAAATGGCGGATTGTCGTGGATCCAACGAGAGAACAGTTTTGAGAAAACGCCTTGAAACATTCCAGCCATATCGAGTATTAATTTGAACAAAAATACTAAAAAAACAATTCAGCCCTCATAATTTCAATGGGCTAAACAAATGCGGTAAAAATGACGAAACGAACTTTGAAAGCCCTGCCAGACAATCAGGCGCATCGTCGTGTGTAGTTGACCCTGCTTTTACGTAGTCCAAAACCTGATTAACAAATAAGTCATATTCGGATCCTCTTTCGTATTGATCTGGAGCAAGAAACCTGAAATTGTTCTTGATGAACCCGTACTGCATTAGGATTCGCGTATGCTTATTGGTATTGTTGCTGACCTTTAGAATCTTGGTAGCATCCACATACTGGCGAAGCATCTTTATGAATACACTGCCCTGATTATTAGCCTCAACCCGACAAAGATCAATGTTGTGTTTTTGAATCATGCCTACCGTTAATGGCAATGTACTGTCGATGTTTGCATCTGAAAATATCACATCGGTAATATACACCGTTTGTTCGTAAACGTAGCCCACAGCCATGGCGAATTTATCAGTACCTTCATCAGCCACGTCGATGTAAGCCATTACAGACTGCCTTCCATTATCAGACAATTCAGGCATTCGGAAGGTTTTCAAATCATCTTTAGTGAATAACACCCCTGCTGCTTCGGTAGGGTCTTGCTGGTATTCGGCCGCCCAAATCTCCCGAGGCGTTCTGAGTTTTATGTCATGATATTCTGCAGTTGACTTTACAGCCTCACAAAACGATTGTCCTGCGCTATCTAATGCCGATATGATAATAGATTCATCATAATACCCTTCGTTCAAATTACGCCCTATCACGTCCTTTTTAGCCCATCTGGTTCCTATGTCAATGACTGGGCAATTCTTTTCGATACGGCTTCCGTGAGTTCCTTTGTACCAGGACCATGTTGATTCGCAGACTTTTTCGCTAATTGCTTCCTCAAACGATTTGAACAAGTCATCCGAAATAGCGCATAATGTAGCCCCGAACCCGATAATTGTACCGCCCACACCAGAACCAAAATAAGAAACCTGCACTGCTTCTGTAGTATTCCAACCCCTGATTGATTGCTTATCTGGTGAAAGTTCAACGGAAAGAAATATTTGTTTGAATTTGTCGGATTTCAATACATCGCGAGTATCGTAACTGAATTTTTCGTAAAGAGTTGATGTGCAACAATTACGCATAATTGATCCATCTGGATTTTTCCCAATAAGCCATGATGCAAATAAAGTAGTAATGTACGATTTGCCTGCCCTTGGAGGCATTGAAACCTGCAGCCTGAGAATTTTACCATCAGCAATGCGTTGAAAAGCCTCCGCGATTTGTTTCAGAAACGGTCTGGCTTCAAAAAACTCCTTATCGTAATATAAACAGTATTGCCAAAAGTTACGCCTCGTTAGTTCCTGTTTCAGAATCTCCAAAACTTGTTCCCTTTTCAAGTCGTTCAATGGATTGGGCCAATTGTTCATCGGTGATCTGAGTTAATGAGGCATTGAGTTGATTATCCTTTGAAGTAATGTCCACCTTTTTAGCGATGAAATACTGGGCATATTTTTCAACGATCTTCAAATATTCGGCAGGGTTTTCTTGTCGTACTGCTTCAAAAGCTGCGTCAAGATGTGGCATCTGACCTTCAATGGTTTGAAGGAACAGTCCACGGGCTTCCTGGGTGATCTTATTTCCAGCTCCTTTTGGTCTGCCATTTGGATTTGGAATGTCTCCTTTTTTGAATGTCATGCACTAATTCTTTGTAATTGTTAAAAACAAAGGTAGCTATTTTTTGATCATTCGTCCGCATAAAGGATAAAGTACTGATTTAACCTCTGTACCTGCTTTAATTCGTTTTTTGTTATCCAAATGAATATCAACCTCAGTTTGTTATGATTTTATTGATTTGTATTTGATAATTTCCACAAATGTATGGGCTTTCCGTACATTCCAATAATCATATTATCTGTTTTTTTCAACACTCCCTGCGTAGTAAGGTTTGTAATTGCTCTGCGAATTGACGTAATTGGTTTTGTTTGTAGGTTACCAATTTTCCAAACCTGTTCAACAGACAAATAAGAATTTGGGTTATTTTCAAAAACTGACATGACTTGCGCTTCCTGATTCTTGCATTGTTTTTCTGCAGTAAAAAGGTCTGGACCAGTTAAGTTGTTAGTGTTGTGATAGCTTTTCATAAACGATTAGGTGTTTAGATGAGATTTGTTCTGCGTATTTTTTCAATTCAGGCTGTACGCTTTCAGGGCATAGGAACATGAATACTGAGCATTTGCCATGATATTTCTTCTTTCTTCCTACTTTTTTTTTGATTTTCATTTTATCGTTTGTTTGTTTTTACGTAGCCATTTTAGAACTTGTTGACGTTCGTGAATTAAATCTGTCGATGTTATTTTATGGCCAAATAATCCTTGACGTTTTTCTGCTTCTGTGGCAAATATTTCATTGATCCTATCGTACCACATTTGCATCTGCTCAATTTTATTTGGGAGTGTTGTATCAACGGAATCTCCAACTGTTTCGTCTAGTGCCATACTCGATCGGATGGTTTGTGTACAATTCTGATCGTGTACGGTGCTTGCAGTTCAGTCAGTACAGGATAGACCGATGTTGACAGTTGCAGCCCTTTACGCTCGTGGTGTTGCTTTACTGCCTCACGTACATCGTGCAAGGCTTGGTCTTCAAATGTTCGGTTCTTTTTCATAACAGTTCAGGATTTTCGTAAATGTTGCCGATGATTTCAATATCTAATTTACCAGATAGTGAACCCTTGAAGTTATTATATTCACCCTGCTTAAAGTTTATTTCTCCTTCGTAGTATTCAACAACAAATGGGTTTTTATAATCAAACAAGTCTGTGCTTTTCCAGTGATTAATCATGACAATATCGCCCTCATAAATCTCTGCCCCTTGTGTGGAATAAAGTCCTGTGAATTGCATGACGTTTCCGTATTGGTTGTGATAATCTTTCTTAAATGTATCAAAGTCAAAATATAACATTCCATCATCTAAGTGCCAAGCGCGGAACTTAATTTCTCTGTTTTTCATGTGGTTTGGTTTTAGTCGTTAGTCTTGTTCGTATTTATCTTTATCGCGCAGGAATTGTTCTTCTGCCATCTGAATAGCAATGTCGCGGAATCGTACATGAAACCACTCAGGCTCTACGTAACTTTTCTCGACTTTACAATAAAATTCCTCGTCGTATTTCTCAGGGTCAATTTCTTCATTTGACCATAAATAACATTCTACTGGGACGTCAGTCGTTAATACGATGTCTTCTGCAATCATTATTTGAACTTCGATGTCTAATGTGGTTGAGTAGGTTGGCATTGGTTTGGTTTTAGTTTGTTTGTTTGTTTGTAATTATTTTGATGTTGTAAATGTACATCAATTAATTATAATAAACCTAACGCAAACACAATATTTTTCTATTTTTTTACATAATTTACTCATTTTCAGTACATTTATTTTTTGCTCGCTCCTTCAAAAACTTGGTAAATTGATGTGAAAGCCCACTCATTTCGTACCCATATTTCTTTGCTAACTCAGCAACGGTGTAATTACCTTGTATCCAAATTTCAAATAATTCTTTGCGAGTAAATTGTTTGTTGTCCATAGGTGGTTTTGTTAGAATGGGTCGTTATTATTTTGCTTGTAAAAATCTGTATTCGGAGAAATTCCAGATGATGGCTTGTACGTTTTTTTCGGGTCAGTGAATTTCGTTAACTCTCCAATCCAATTGAGATTAATTATGCCAGTGTCACCGTTTCTATGTTTAGCCACAATCAACTGGGCGTTTGTATCTCCTTCATTTTCCATACCATAATATTCAGGACGGTGTACGAAAATAACCATATCTGCATCTTGCTCTATCGCTCCTGATTCACGCAGGTCAGATAGTAAAGGTTTTTTGTCTGGTCTCGCTTCAGATGCTCTGCTCAACTGCGATAATGCAATAACTGGAATGTTCAACTCTTTTGCGATTACCTTTAGCATTCTTGAAATGAAACTGATTTCCTGTTCTCTGTTTCCTCTTTCTTTTCTTCCAGTTGTCATCAGTTGCAGATAATCGATAATAATTAATTCAATACCGTATTGCTGCTTCATTCTCCTTGCCTTAGCTCTTAAATCGATAACCGAAAGTGCTGGCGTATCATCAATATAGATCGGCAAAGATTGCATCGATTTTCTGTGAGTTTCTAATTCGTCAATTTCCCCATTTCCCAATGTAGCTGTTTTGTAACGATGTGAATCAATTTCACTTTCCATTACTACTAATCTTTGAATCAATTGCAGTTCGGACATTTCAAGGCTAAAAAAAGCAACTGGGCATTTCGCGTGCCTTGCAAAAGATAAAACCAATGATGTTTTACCCATCGCAGGTCTAGCAGCGATGATTACAAGGTCTGAAGGTTGCCAACCCTTTGTCATATTGTTTAGATCTGAATAACCTGTTTCAACGCCTATTGAACGACCTTCCGCGTTGGCTATTTGTATGGCGGAATACCTATCTCGCTCTGTATTAATTAGCGAAACCATATTTGACGCTTTTTTGTTGCCGTGCAATCCGTCCTGAATGCGAAAAACAACTTCACCAGATTCATGTAGCAAATCGAAAACATCAGTTTCTGGTCTATATGCCTTTGCTGATAATTTACCCCATGTGATAATTAATTCGCGTAGGATCCAAAATTGATAGATAATTCTAGCATGTTCTTCGATATTAGCTGCCGAACCAATCCTGGATGACCTTTGCGAGAACCATTCGATTCCACCCGCGTGGTCTGTCATTTTCTTTATGTGCAGATATTTCCACACAGTTACTCTATCAACTGGCTTAAAATCCGCTTTAAGCGATTGTATAGCCTCGTAGATCGTTTTATTTCTATGATCGTAGAAAACATCTGGGTGAAGGAATGAAACGCAATCATACGCCTCTGGCTCGATAAGCAGGGCACCGATTACTAATTCTTCCATTTCGTCATCGTGCGGAGGCACTACATATTCGTTCATGATCTTGGGTTATATGGTTTGTAGGCTTGACCTGACCCTTGTTCAGGCTGTTTCGTTTCTCGGTGTTTTTCAAGGAAATATCGAAAGTATTCGCACCATCTTGGGAATGCAGCATGACTGAATTTTTCAGTAAATGCAATATTGTGAGCATCGGCAAGTTCGAGAATCCTTTTGATCGCCAGCGGTCGCCCTAACGATTTGCAAAATTTGTACATCGATTGCTGCGTTTCTGAAGATTGTTTGAACTGCTCCAAATTCGAAAGAATTGGTTGAACTGGTAACTGCTTATCAGATGCTTCTGCTTCTTCTCTTATTCTTATCTTATTCTTATCTTCTCTTATGGCATCGTTTTGGTAATGCTTATCGGATGCTTGTGCATTGCTTGTGCATTGCTTAATCCATCTTGCCTTTGCAGCTATTGTGCCTCTGTTTGAGTACTTTAGCGCTTTTTCGTTCTGCTCAATTCGAATAATTTCTAACGCCTCATTGAAATATTTTCCATCAATTTTTTTGAACTTTTTCATGACTTTTTCCAACTTTTTCATGGAAATCCCACTAATTTTCTTCAGTTCTTTGTCATTTTCTGGCAAAAATCCTTTGTCCCACTGCTCCAAAAGCAGCAAAAAATACGCCCCAACTTCTTCAGTATTGAAGTCCCTAGTGCCTAAAATAAAACGTTGCCAATACATCGGGAACCAATCCATTTCTGACATAAATTTCTTGAGTTAAGTATGCGCACCAATCACAAAGGACATCCGATCAACGGGAGTCGATCAGCAATGTGACGGTGCGCAAATCGTGATTTCTTCATAGTATTGGATGTCAACAATACTTTGGTAATAGTATTAATAAAAAATGAAATGACTTCTCAAATCGGGACATCTCTCCAAAATATTATGAACATCAAGACTTAAGAGTTCAAAAATATGAACTGATATTTTAGCGACTCCACGCGCCACTTGAGAAGTATATTGTTATCAACCGAGCGTTCTTTTTATTTGCTCGTAGGTTGAATTTTTACCTAAATCAGAAGGAGTAAATCGCAAAAGCCTCCAGCCTAATTCAGCAGCAGCATTGTATTTCTCCATATCCTTTACGAATCCTGAGCCACGTGTATGCCTACCATTTGACCAAACACCGCCCTCAATTTCGATAGCTACCTTGTGTTGAACAAAAGCAAAATCAAATTTCCATTTACGCTTATCGTGAAATTTCCATTCAGATTCTGGGCAGTTCATACCCATTGAAATGCATATTTTTTGAAAATGCGCGTGGTTCATTATCGATTAATTTTTGCAAGAATTTCATCGTATCGCTTACGAGCAGCATAAACTCTTTCAATGAGAAATGTACAATCATCTGCGCTAGGTGTGAAAGTAAAGCAGTGATATCTGTATTTTTTTTCCATACGAGGGTCGAAGGAAACAAAATCGACGAACTTGGATCCAGGTGAGCACAGAAATTCAGTAACTGTTTGCCAGTAGTATTTTGGAAATTCTTTTTTGAAATACTCAACTGAATTAATCATCATGTGTTTGATGTGATTTTTTCCTTCATATGGGCATTTGATTTCCAAAACACCTTCAGAACCTTTACGAAACACCTTGCGATCTGGAGATGCCCCAAGGAAATGAGCGATTGGGTGAATCAAAAAACCGACTTCTTCAGTCATTGAATCTGATCTTTTTTCGTGAACATAAACAGCAGTTTCTTCGTGTTCATTACCCCAACGCATGGCATCGTTTTCGTAATTATTATCAAACTCAGCAGGCGTTAATATTTCAGCAATTTTTTGCATGATATATGTTTCGCCAGAATCGCCGAGACCTTTAGGCTTGCATAGGTTTTCTATTTCAGAGCCAGTGAACAGCCCGCGACGAATCGCGAACCATTCAGGGCTTTTTTGTTGAATCTTATTGCTCATCGTTTAGCACTTTTGATTTTAGGCTTTCAATTTCCTTTTCGAACATTTCTTTTACTGTACCTTCACCATTCTTAACGGTAGAAACCATTGCGCGAAGAATTGAAAGTTTGTCCAGATCGATGTCGTCAATTTTCTTTACATCCAATACTTCGCAAATCTGTTTTTCATTTACTCCATTTTGAATAAAGAAATCAACCGCCTTCTTTCTACGAGCAGGCAATGTTTCAGCTTTACCTTTGGCAACTTCCTTTGTCTGTTCGTAAATGTCATTAATTAGCGCAGCTGGAATGACCTTAAACACTGCGTTACGTAGTGCAATAGCGCAGGCAGCGTTCCCAGTAACTACTTGCATATCTTCAGAAAAAGTACGCCCGTTTTTGTCCGTGATTTTCCGCTTGACTTCTACCGTAACACAGTTATTTGTTTCAAGGTCATGGCAAATACCTTGAGCAGTAATTGTCTTGCCATCGTTAGCAATTACACGCGCTCCACTTCGAATATTACCGTAAGCACTGCAAACAATTTCAGCTAATCGAATACTGGGACCAGTGATTGCTTTTCCTCCACGCGGGACAGCATAATTACACGATGCTGCTACTTCTTCGCTAATTGTAGCGATACTCATTGCTTTGTCCAAAAACATTTTGATCGATCTTGGAAATGCTTTTGCTGTACTAATTTGTACATCGATTTCTGCTTTAGTAATCAACGAGAGCGAGTCTTGCGCTACAATCGTTACTTCTGTGGTTTCTTCTTCCATATTATTTTGTTGTTAGTAATTCAGATTTGAGTTTTTTTGCGTGAATGTCCATTTGTTTCTTGAACTCATTCCAACGTTTAATTGGAAGCATTGGAAATCTTACTGCATAAACTTTAGATGTTTCTCGTTTTTTGCTCATTTTGTTTGGTTTTATTTTTTGTAGTCAGGACAGGATTCGAACCTGCAATGGTTTTCTGTGCGTTACCTCTAACGGCATAGGCGGGTCAATTTATTCCAGTCATCCACGACTTGCACCCTACTGCCACAGAATAGCGTCTAACCAATTCCGCCACCTGACTGTAAGTAGGCTTGTGCTATACAAGCCTACATTGACCTACTCATTTGCATTATTTCATAGTGAAACTCCTTTCTTGCTAATTGGTAATTTAAGCAATGCAAATGTAAACATTATTGCTGTTAACATCCTAATTTATTTGGAATTATTTTTTTGAAACAAAATAAATGTACTCATTATCAGCATTTTATAAAATAAATATAATAATTATTTATTATTGATGTTTTTCATATGTTTACAGTTTGTATCTTTACATCATTAACAAACAAACAAACTAACACAATGACACAAACTAACACAATGACAACAGTAAGCAAAAAAGAGTTTAACGAAGCAAAAGAATATCTTTTGAACGGTGGTAAATATTCAAATGAAACGGCTGGTTACTTTATAGCAATTAGAAAAGATGGTGAAAGAATATTCGATTTGAACGGGAAATATAAATTTTTCAAAAACATGGATGCTTTCATTAGAGC